>NZ_JBJGYI010000004.1:0-228343 GCF_054049915.1 Geodermatophilus sp. SYSU D00766 | reverse complement strand
TCGACCAGGCCGAAGGGCTCCTCCCGGGGCGCCGACGGCCGGGCGAAGGTCCAGCGGTGCACGTGCGTCCAGGCCGGTGCGGCGTCGATGCCGAGCGCCCGGCACACCGCGGTGGTCACCTCGGGGGCGGCGCGGCCGGGGTCGCTCAGGTGCGCGGCGGCGGTGCCGGGCGTGGTGTGGGCGACGAGGACGGGGGCGCCGTCGCCGCGCCGGTCGCCGTCGTCGGCGATCCACTCGACGACGGGGTCGTCGCGGACGAACGCGCCGTGCAGGTCGGCCGGCCAGTGCCGCCGGTCGAACCCCAGGGCGACGGCGAGGGCGGGCTGCCAGGCGTGCGCGTCCTCCGCCCCGAGCAGCCGCCCGGCGAGGTCGGCCGGCAGCAGCCGGCGGGCCTGCGGGTCGGGCAGCGCCAGGACGACGGCGGGCGCCGGCTCGCCGTCGACCTGTGGCCCGGACGCCACCCGCTCGACGGCGTGCTCCGGCACGACGTCGAGGCCGGCGGCGAGGTCGGCGACCAGCGAGCGCAGCCCGCCCGGGGCGGCGTAGCGGACCGGGCCGCTGCGGGTCTCGCGGACCCCGTCGGGCCCGGCGACGGCGAAGGTGTCGGTCCACGGCCGGGCCAGGCCGCGGCGGACCCAGTCGGCGACGACGTCGGCGAACGGCGACCCGTCGGCGGCGGTCAGGTAGCTGGCGCCGGTGTCGGTGACCCGCCCGGACAGCGTCCGGGTCGCCATGCGTCCGCCGGGACGGCGCCCGCGGTCGAGGACGCGCACCGGCACCCCGGCCTCCGCGAGCGCGCGGGCACAGGCCACACCGGCGATGCCGGCTCCGACGACGACGATCCCGTTGGGCACCACTGGATCCTGCGGGCAGCGCGGCCCCGCCGCTCGGGGAGCACCGGCTCGGGGAGGATCGCGGCGTGCCCGAGCCGATCGCCGACCCCGCCGACCCGCGGGTGGCCGACTTCCGCGACCTGCACGCCGGCGACCGGCCGGCCGGGCGGGCGCGCGGCACCGGCCCGGTGATCGTCGAGGGCGTGCCCGCGGTGCAGCGGCTGCTCGCCTCGCCGTACCGGGTGCGGGCGGTGCTCGGCGTCCCCGGCCGGCTGGCCGCGCTCGACCTGCCCGAGGGCGTGCCGGCCTACGAGATGGACAAGTGGGCGCTGTCGGACCTCATCGGCTTCCGGCTCACCCGCGGCGTGCTCGCCTCGGCCGACCGGCGCCCGCCGGCCGACGTCGGCGCGCTGCTGGCCGGCCCCGACCCGGCCGCACCCCGGCGGCTGGCGGTGCTCGAGGCGCTCAACGACGCCGAGAACCTCGGCTCGATCGCCCGCTCGGCCGTGGCCCTCGGCGTCGACGGGCTGCTGCTCGACCCGCGCTGCGCCGACCCGCTCTACCGCCGGGCGGTGCGGGTGTCGATGGGCCACGTGCTCGCGCTGCCCTTCGCCGTGCTGCCCGGCTGGCCCGGGGACCTCGACCGGCTGCACGAGGCCGGCTACCTCACCGTGGCGCTCACCCCGGCGCCGGGCGCCGTGGACCTCGGCGACGTGGACCCGCGGGCGCACCCGCGCACCGCGGTGCTGCTCGGCGCCGAGGGGCCGGGCCTGACGCCGGAGGCGCAGGCCGCGGCGCGGGTGCGGGCCCGCATCCCCATGCGGGCCGGCGTCGACTCCCTCGGCGTCGCCGCCGCCGCGGCCGTCGCGTTCGCCACGCTGCGGTGAGGTGCTGGAACGGCCCTCCTGCAGGGACCCGTCCCGAGCGGAGCGAGGGGCGGGGGGCAGGAGGGTCCGTCACCCGTTGCGCAGCGACCAGCGGGCGAGGATCGCCCGCGCCTCCTCGGCGCGGGAGGGGTCGCACATGACGTCGTAGCGGCTGGCGGTGATCTGCGAGGTGCTGGTGAAGTCGCGCCGGCCGCCGGTGGCCCCGTAGCCGACCGCGCCGAACAGCGCGCCGAACGCCAGTCCGATGAGCAGACCGGTGAGCACCGCGCTGAGCCAGCTCGTCCCGCTGGGGGCGAAGATGCCGAGCAGCAGGCCGACGAACAGCCCCCACCACGCACCGCCCGCGGCCCCGGCGCCGATCGCGCGGCCCCAGGTCAGCCGGCCGGTGACCCGCTCGACCATCCGCAGGTCCGAGCCGATGATCGTGACGTTCTCCACCGGGAACTTCTCGTCGGACAGGTGGTCGACCGCGGCCTGCGCCTGCTGGTAGGTGTCGTAGGACCCCACCTGGACCCCGCCCAGGGGCATCGACACGGACATCGACATGTGTGGCTCCACTCCCGCACTCGTTCGGTTGTGGACGACGTACCCGTGGCCCCCCGGACGGACACGTCGGTCCGGTGGCGCGAGCGTACTGCTCGGTGGCCGGCGCTCAGTGGTTGCGGCGGACCCCGAAGACGATGTCCTCCCAGGCCGGGACGCGGGCCCGCGGGTCCTCGTCCTCGCCGTCGGTCTCGCCGGTCCGCAGCACGACCGTGTCGTGCTCGGCGATCTCGTCGTCGGTGAGCTCGGCGGCGTCGGTGCGCCGCTCGGCCGGCGAGACGGCGGGGGGGTGCTCGGCGGGCGCGGGGCCGCGGTGGGCGGGCGCGGGCCGCTCCGGGGCGGGGCGCTCGGGGACGGCGGCCGCGCGGTGCACCGGCAGCACCGGGCGCTCGGCGGGCACCGGGCGCTCGGCGGGCACCCCGGGGACGACGCGGACCAGCCGGGTGCCCTCGGCGAAGTCGCGGGTGGCGGCGTCCAGCGGGGCGACCGTGCGGGCCGGGACGTCGTAGACCCAGTGCGTGGTGCCCTCCTTGGCGCCGGCGCGCCAGGCGGCGGTGACCACCCAGGTGCCGTCGTCGGAGCGGGCGGCGTCCCAGCGGACGGCGTCGAGGTCGGCGCCGAGCAGCCGCAGCCGCTCGGCCATGAACTGCTGCAGCGGGGCGCCGGGGACGCCCTCCGACAGCCGCACCCGCGCCTCGCGGGCCTGCTCGGCCAGGCGGGCGCGCTCCTGCAGCACCGTGTGTGCGAAGCGCATGATCCGCTCGACCCGGGTGCCCGAGGCCGCCGCGACCTGCTCGGGGGTCTCCCCGGCGCGGATGCGGGCCTGGATCACCCGCGGCGAGAGCCCGCCGTCGACCTCCATCTGGCCCAGCCGGCGGGTGTCCCCGCGGGCCGCGGCGCGCACCCGGTCGTCGATCGCCAGCTCGAAGCGCTCGCCGTCGTCGGTCCCGTCGCCGCCGTCGAGGGCCAGCACCAGGTTCCGGCCGTCCTCGGACAGGCCCACGAGGCGCAGCGTGCGCACGGGAGACCTCCTCGGGCGGGCGGTGGGCGGGGGCCCCGGGTACACCGGAGCCACGGGCGAGGCTATCCGCGGACGGGCCCGCGCGCTGGCAGGCCACCCGGCGTGGCGGACCCCGGCACCCCGCTCGCCCCGGGCCGGGCACCGCGGCCGGTCCCCGTCGCGGCCCTAGACTCGGCGCTCATGCTGACCGGTCCCCGCGACGACGCCGGCCTCGTCCGCGACGAGACCCGCGACGACGCCGAGCCCAACGAGCGCTTCCTGCCCTCGCCGGTCGACGCCGGCCAGAAGCGGCTGCCGATCGACATGGACTACGTCGAGCGCGTGATGATGGAGCTGCTCACCATCCCCAGCCCGTCCGGGCGCACCGACCACGTCATGCAGCTCATCGGCGGCGAGCTGCGCGACCTCGGCCTGCACTTCGAGGTCACCCGCCGCGGCGCGCTGGTCGCCGAGCTGCCCAGCCAGACGCCCGGCGCCGACCGCACGGTGGTCGTGCACGCCGACACGATCGGCTGCATGGTCAGCCGGCTCAAGGACAACGGCCGGCTGGCGATCGTGCCGGTGGGGACGCACAGCGCTCGCTTCGCCGAGGGCGCCCGGGTGACGATCTTCAGCGACGACGTCTCCGGCGACTACTGGCACACCGGCACGATCCTGCCGATCAAGGCCAGCGGGCACCGCTACGGCGACGAGGTCGACGAGCAGGGCGTGGGCTGGGACCACGTGGAGGTCCGCGTCGACGAGGTGGTGCACAGCCGGGCCGACCTCGAGCGCCGCGGCATCCAGGTCGGCGACTTCGTGGCCATCGACGCCCAGCCGGTGATCACCTCCAGCGGGTTCGTCAACTCCCGCCACCTCGACGACAAGGCCGGCATCGCCGCCGCGCTCGGTGCGTTCAAGGCGATCCTGGACCACGGCGTCGAGGTGCCGGTCACCGCGCACCTGCTCGTGACCATCGCCGAGGAGGTGGGCCTGGGCGCCAGCCACGGCCTCGACGCCGACGTCGCCGAGCTGGTCTCGATCGACACGTCGGTGGTCGCGCCCGGGCAGTCGTCGTCCGAGCACTGCGTCAACGTCGCGATGCAGGACTCGACCGGCCCGTTCGACTACCACCTGACCCGCCACCTGATCGACCTGTGCCGGGTCCACGACGTGCCGCACCGCCGCGACGTCTACAAGTACTACCGCTCCGACGCCGCCTCGGCGCTGGAGGCCGGGGCCAACACCCGCGCCGCGCTCATCGGGTTCGGCATCGACGGCAGCCACGGCAACGAGCGCACCCACCTCGACGGCATCCGCGCCACCGCTGAACTGGTCGCGCTCTACCTGCAGACCGACCTCACGTTCCGCAGCTGGGACCGCACGCCCACCGGCGACCTGCGCGACTTCCCGAGCACCGCGGTCCAGCCCGCCGACGGCGAGCAGGCCCGTTAGACGAAGGACCTCCCTGCCCCCCACCGCTCGCACGCTCGCGGCGGGCCCCTGCAGGGAGGCCGGTACTACGACCTCTCCACGACGTAGTCGATGCAGGCGGTCAGCGCGCTGACGTCGTCGGGGTCGACGGCGGGGAACATCCCCACGCGCAGCTGGTTGCGGCCGAGCTTGCGGTAGGGCTCGACGTCGACGACGCCGTTGGCCCGCAGCGTCGCGGCCAGGGCGGCGGCGTCGACCGACCCGTCGAAGTCGACGGTGCCCACGACCAGGCTGCGCTGGCCGGGCTCGGCGACGAACGGCGTCGCGTAGGGCGACCGCTCCGCCCAGCCGTAGAGCCGGTCCGAGGACTCCCGGCTGCGGGCGACGGCGCCGTCGAGCCCGCCGAGGCCGAGCATCCAGCGCACCTGGTCGGCCAGCAGGAACAGCGTGGCGATGGCCGGGGTGTTGTAGGTCTGGTCCTTCGTGGAGTTGTCGACGGCGACCGACAGGTCGAGGAACGCGGGGATCCACCGGCCCGACGCCTTGACCTCGGCGACGCGCTGCAGGGCGGCCGGGCTCATCAGCGCGATCCACAGCCCGCCGTCGGCGGCGAAGGACTTCTGCGGGGCGAAGTAGTAGGCGTCGGTCTGCGAGACGTCGACCGGCAGGCCGCCGGCGCCGCTGGTGGCGTCGACGAGCACCAGCGCGCCGTCGTCGGCCCCGGCGGGACGGACCACCGGCGCCATGACGCCGGTGGAGGTCTCGTTGTGCGCCCAGGCGTAGGCGTCGACCCCCGGCCGGGCCTCGGGCAGCGCCAGCGAGCCCGGCGCCGCCGTGACCACCACCGGCTCCGCGAGGAACGGCGCCTCCGCCACGCCGGAGGCGAACTTGGCCGAGAACTCGCCGTAGGTGCCGTGCGCACTGCGCTCGCGGATCAGGCCGAAGGTGGCGGCGTCCCAGAACGCGGTGCTGCCGCCGTTGCCGAGCACCACCTCGTAGCCGTCGGGCAGGCCGAACAGCTCGGTGAGCCCCTCCCGCACCTGCCGGACCAGCCCCCTGACCGGCGCCTGTCGGTGGGAGGTCCCCATGAGCGCCGCGCCGTCGGAGGCCAGCGCCTGCAGCGCCTCGGGGCGGACCTTGGACGGGCCGCAGCCGAACCGGCCGTCGGCGGGGAGCAGGTCAGCGGGGATCTGGAGGGTCACCGGGTCATCTTCCCCGCGGCCGCCCGGCGCCCGGGGGCGGGGGCGCACCGACGACGACGGCCCGGGTCCGCGCGGTGGCGGGCCCGGGCCGTCGTCAGGGGGTCATGCGGGGGCGGCCTCGTTGACGGCCTTCACCGTGATGGTGTCGAAGCCGTCGACCTCCTCGGGCTTGCGCGCGGCGGGCCCGACGTAGCGGGCCGACGGGCGCACGAGGCGGCCGGTCTGCTTCTGCTCGAGGATGTGCGCGCACCAGCCGGCGGTGCGGGCGCAGGTGAACATCGAGGTGAACATGTGGCTGGGCACCTCGGCGAAGTCGAGGACGATCGCCGCCCAGAACTCGACGTTGGTCTCGATCGGCCGGTCGGGACGGCGCTCGCGCAGCTCCTTGAGCGCGGCGTTCTCCAGCGCCAGCGCGGCCTCGAAGCGCGGGGCGCCGAGCTCCTTGGCGGCCTTGCGCAGGGTGCGCGCGCGGGGGTCCTCGGCCCGGTAGACCCGGTGCCCGAAGCCCATCAACCGCTCCTTGCGGTCGAGCAGGTCCTTGACGTACTTCTCCGCGTCGCCGGCCTGCTCGACGCCGTCGAGCATGTGCAGCACCCGGGAGGGGGCGCCGCCGTGCAGCGGGCCGGACATCGCGCCGATCGCGCCGGACATCGCCGCGGCGACGTCGGCGCCGGTCGAGGCGATGACGCGCGCGGTGAAGGTGGAGGCGTTCATGCCGTGCTCGGCGGCCGACGTCCAGTAGGCGTCGACGGCGGCCACGTGGCGGGGGTCGGGCTCGCCGCGCCAGCGGACCATGAACCGCTCGACGATGGTGGAGGCCTCGTCGATGCGGCTCTGCGGCACCGCCGGGACGCCGATGCCGCGCGCGGACTGGGCGACGTAGGACAGCGCCATGACCGCGGCGCGGGCCAGCTGGTCGCGCGCCTCGTCGTCGCTGATGTCCAGCAGCGGGCGGTACCCCCAGAACGGGGCCAGCATCGCCAGCGCCGCCTGCACGTCGACGCGGACGTCGCCGCTGTGCACCGGGATCGGGAAGGGCTCGGCCGGGGGCAGCCCGGGGCCGAACTTGCCGTCGACCAGCAGCGCCCACACGTTGCCGAAGGTGATCTTGCCGACCAGGTCCTCGATGTCGACCCCGCGGTAGCGCAGGGACCCGCCGTCCTTGTCGGGCTCGGCGATCGTGGTCTCGAAGGCGATGACGCCCTCCAGGCCGGGTACGAAGTCGTCGGCCATCTCGCACGCCTCTCTGCTGCGGACCTCGTGCGCACCGGTCATGCCGCACGACTGAACCGCGACACTAGGCCCCGTCCACCCCCGCCCTCCACGGGGGGCTGCCGCCCAGCGGGAGCCGTCCGGGGCCCGCCCGGCGGGGCGGTGTCAGCATGGCGGGGTGGCCGACCTCTCCCGCATGCGCAGGGACTACGACCGCCCCGGACTGCGCGAGGAGGACCTCGCGCCGACCTGGGTCGAGCAGTTCGACCGCTGGTTCCGCGACGTCGTCGCCGCCGACGTCCCCGACCCCAACGCGGTCGTCGTCGCCACCGCCGACGCCGACGGCGCACCCGACGCGCGCATCGTGCTGCTCAAGGGCTACGACGAGGCCGGCTTCGTGTTCGGCACCAGCTACGCCTCGACCAAGGGCGCGCAGCTGGCGGCCAACCCCCGGGCGGCGCTGGTCTTCCCGTGGCACGCGCTGCAGCGGCAGGTGCGGGTGAGCGGCCGGGTCGAGCGGATCGGCGAGGCCGCCTCCGACGACCTGTGGGACCCCCGCCCGCGCGAGGCGCAGCTGGCCGCCGTCGCCTCCGTGCAGTCCACCGTCGTCGACTCCCGGGAGGAGCTCGAGGCGCGGGTGCGGCTGCTCGACGAGGAGTCGGCGACGGAGAAGCTGCCGCGGCCGCCGGTGTGGGGCGGCTACCGGGTGGTCCCCGAGCGGGTCGAGTTCTGGCAGGGCGGCCCGGGCCGGCTGCACGACCGGCTGCGGTTCGTGCGCGACAACGAGGAGGGCGGCGGCTGGGTCCTGCAGCGGCTGGCCCCGTGAAGGACCCCGCTGCCCCCCACGCCTCGCAGGCTCGGCGCGGGCCCCTGCAGCGGGGCCGACAGCGCCGGTCGTGGGCGATCGACACCTCGCCCCTGCGCGACCCCGGCTACCGGCGGCTGTTCTGGGGCGTGGCGGCCACCATGCTCGGCCAGCAGATGACGCTGGTCGCCGTCCCGTACCAGGTCTACGCGCTCACCGGCTCCTCGCTGCTGGTCGGCGTCACCTCCGTCGTCGCGCTCGTGCCGCTCGTCGTCTTCGGGCTGCTCGGTGGCGCCATCGCCGACGCCATGGACCGCCGGCGGCTGATGCTTGTCACCGGGGCCGGCTCGGCGCTGACCAGCGCGCTGCTCGCGGTGCAGGCGCTGCTGCCCGGCGGCGGGAACCTGTGGCTGCTGTGGGCGCTGGTCGCGGCCGTCTCCGGCTTCACCGCGGTCAACCAGCCCACCCGCAGCGCGGTGATCCCCGCGCTGGTCGGCCCGGAGGGGGTCCCCGCGGCCAACGCGCTGGCGATGACGGTGCGCCAGGTCGGCGTCATCGCCGGACCGCTGCTGGCCGGGGTGCTCATCGGCCTCGGCGACCTCTTCCTCGCCTACGCGGTCGACGCGCTGGGCTTCGCGGTCGCGGTCCTGCTGCTGCGCGGCCTGCCGCCGCTGCCCCCCGCGGGCGTGACCGGGCCGCTGCGCCTGGGCGCGGCGCTGCGCGGGGTGGGGGAGGGGTTCGCGTTCCTGCGCACCCAGCCGGTGCTGCTCATGACCTTCGTCGTCGACGTCGTCGCGATGCTGTTCGCCTGGCCGCAGGCGGTGTTCCCGGAGCTGTCGGAGGGCCGGTACGCGGGGTCGCCCAACGCGCTGGGCTGGCTGTTCGCCGGCGTCTCGATCGGCGCGCTGCTCATGGGCCTGACGTCGGGGTGGGTGTCGCGGGTCGACCGGCAGGGCGCGGTGGTGCTCGCCGCCATCGTCGTGTGGGGCGTGGCGATCGTCGGGTTCGGGCTGGCGCCGACCCTGTGGCTGGCCGTGCTGTGCCTGGCCGTCGCCGGCGCCGGCGACATGGTCAGCGCGGTGCTGCGCTCCTCGATGCTGCAGACGGCGGCACCCGACGACATGCGGGGCCGGATGCAGGGCGTGTTCCTCGTCGTCGTCGCGGGCGGCCCGCGGCTGGGCGACCTGCGCGCCGGGGCGGTGGCCAGCGCGGCCGGCGTCGGCGTGGCGATGGTGTCCGGCGGCGTCGTCGTGGTGGTGGCCATGGCCGTCGTCGCGCTGGTGGTGCCCTCGTTCCTGCACTTCCGGGCCTCGCGGGCGCTCGCTCAGCCGCCCGGCTGACCCTGCGGCCGAGTCCGCCGGGTGAGCAGTGGCGTTCGCCGCACCTGGTGTGTCGTCGCGCGTCGCCGGCCACGACTGCCCACTCGACCGGCGGCGGGTCAGCGGAGGGCGCCGCGCCTCACGCCAGCGCGCCGGCGACGACGCGAAGGTCCGCGACGAGCGTGTCGTAGGCCTTGGGCCGGTCCGCGTCCGGGACGCGCAGCACCGCCGAGGGGTGCGCGGTCGCGAGCATCCAGGTCTGGGCGGGGGCCTCCTCGTCGGCCTCGTCGTCGCCCTGCTCGACCCGCGCGACGCCCGGCGGCGTCCACGGCATGAGCACCCCGCGGTCCTTGGTGATCCGGAACGACGGCGAGATCAGCGCCTTGGCCGCCGTCGCCCCCAGGCAGACGACGACCTCGGGCTTGAGCACCTCGAACTCCGCCTCCAGCCACGGCCGGCAGGCGCGGATGTGCTCGGCGCCCGGGGACTGGTGAATCCGCCGCTTGGGCGTCGGCGTGAACCGGAAGTGCTTGACCGCGTTGGTGACGTAGGCGTCGCGCCGCTCGATGCCGGCGTCGGCCAGGGCGCGGTCGAGCAGCCGGCCGGCCGGGCCGACGAACGGCTCACCCCTGCGGTCCTCCTGGTCGCCGGGCTGCTCGCCGACGAAGACGATGCGCGCGGTCTCCGGGCCCTCGCCGAACACCGTCTGGGTGGCCGGCTCCCACAGTTCGCACGCGCGGCAGCCGGCCGCCGCCGCGCGCAGCCCCTCCAGCCCGACGCCCGACGGTGGGGAGGCGGGGTGGTTCTCCTGGCTCATGGACCGATGACACCGCAGGTCCAGCCGCTGCGCGACGTGGATCACGATCCGGTCCCGCGTCGGGCCGCAACCCGTCGCCGGGCACCGATAGCGTCGGGCGTGCACGGGGCCGACGACGGGATGAGGAGCGGTGCTCGAGTTCGACGGGCTCCACAAGAGCTACGGGGACCACCACGTGCTGGAGGGCGTCGGCTTCACCGTCGCCCCCGGCTCGATGTTCGGCTTCTGCGGGTCCAACGGGGCCGGGAAGACGACGACCATGCGGGTCGCCATGGGCCTGGCCCGCGCCGACGCCGGCGAGGTCCGCTGGCGCGGCCGGCCGCTGGACGAGGAGTCGCGCCGCCGCATCGGCTACATGCCGGAGGAGCGTGGGCTCTACCCGAAGATGCGGGTCGGCGAGCAGCTGGCCTACTTCGCCCGCCTGCACGGCCTCGACCCCGCCGCGGCCGCCCGCGCCGCCGAGGAGTGGGCCGGCCGGCTGGGCCTGGGCGAGCGCCGCCGGTCCCGGGTGGAGGAGCTGTCGCTGGGCAACCAGCAGCGGGTGCAGCTGGCCGCGGCGCTGGTCAGCCGGCCGGAGGTGCTGATCCTCGACGAGCCCTTCAGCGGGCTGGACCCGGTCGGCGTCGACGCGCTCGCCGACGCGCTGCTGGAGCAGTGCCGCGCGGGCGTGCCGGTGGTCTTCTCCAGCCACCAGCTCGACCTCGTCGAGCGGCTGTGCGACGCCGTCGGCATCCTCGCGCGCGGCCGCATGGTCGCCACCGGCACCGTCGAGGAGCTGCGCCGCCGGGAGGCCGGGCGGGTGCTGAGGGTCGTCGTCCCCGACGCCGCGCCGGGCTGGGCCACCGCCGTCCCCGGCGTCCACGTCGTCTCCGAGCAGGCCGGCGACACCCTGCTGGAGCTCGCCGAGGGCGCCGACGACCAGGCCGTGCTGGCCGCCGCACTCCGCACCGGCCGGGTCACCCACTTCGCCTGGCGGCAGGCCACCCTCGTGGAGCTCTTCCGCGAGGCGGTCGCCGACCCCGCGCAGCAGGCCGCCCGCCAGGAGGTCGCGGCGTGAGCGCGCCCCTGTCGAGCGGGCAGCTGGTCCGGCTGGTCGCCGCCCGCGAGGTCTCCACCCGGCTGCGCGACAAGACGTTCCTGGTCAGCTCCGCGGTGATGCTGCTGATCATCCTCGGCATCCTGGTCTTCCAGGCGGTGGTGAACTCCGGCAGCGACGAGAACCGCATCGGCGTCGTCGGCGACCCCGGCGCGCTCGGCCCGGCGCTGGAGGCGCAGGGCGAGCTGCTCGGCCGCGACGTCACCGTCGTCGGGCTCGACGACGACGCCGCGGCGCGCACCGCCGTCGAGGACGAGGACGTCGACGCCGCGGTGCTCGATGCCACCGGTGGCGCCCCGGAGCTGCTGGTGCGCGAGTCCGACCCCACGGTCGAGGGGCTGGTGTCCGGAGCCGTCGGCGCGGTGGCCCTGCAGCGGGTGCTCACCGAGGCCGGCGTCGACCCGGGCGGGCTGCCGCAGCTGACGGTCACCGCGCTGGAGGAGTCCTCCGCGGCTGCGGGCCAGCGCACCGCCGTCGCCCTCGTCGGCGTCGTGCTGCTCTACAGCCTGATCGTCCTGTTCGGCCAGTTCGTCGCGCAGGGCGTGGTGGAGGAGAAGGCCAGCCGGGTGGTGGAGCTGCTGCTGGCCACGATGCGGCCCTGGCACCTGCTCGCCGGCAAGATCCTCGGCCTCGGCGCGCTCGGGCTGGCGCAGATCGCGCTGATCGCCGTCATCGGCGTCGGCGGCGCGCTGGCGTTCGACGTCGTCGACGTGCCCGGCGACCTGATCGGCACGGTCGGGTGGGTGCTGTTCTGGTTCGTCCTCGGCTACGCCCTGTTCGCCTCGCTGTTCGCCGTGGCCGCC
Source organism: Geodermatophilus sp. SYSU D00766 (assembly GCF_054049915.1). Lineage (NCBI taxonomy): Bacteria > Bacillati > Actinomycetota > Actinomycetes > Geodermatophilales > Geodermatophilaceae > Geodermatophilus > Geodermatophilus sp. SYSU D00766. The sequence goes on along the minus strand of NZ_JBJGYI010000004.1, from coordinate 216,392 downwards.
TCGCTGGTCAGCCGGCAGGAGGACCTCGGCAGCGTGCTCACCCCGGCGACCCTGGTGCTCTTCGTCGGCTTCGTCGTGGCGATCCAGGCCGCCGGCGACCCGGACGGCACCGCGGCGGTGGTGACCTCCTTCGTGCCGGGTCTGTCGCCCATGGTCATGCCGGTGCGCCAGGCCGCCGGTGACGTGGCGGCGTGGGAGGTCGCGGTGGCCGTCGTCCTCATGCTGGTGGCGATCGCGCTGGTGGTCCGCCTCGGCGGGCGGGTGTACTCCGGCGCGCTGCTGCGGACCAGCGGCAAGACCAAGCTGAAGGAGGCCCTCCGGGCCGGTCGCGCCTGAGTCCGCCGGGCCCCGTCCGGGCAGGGGACACCCGCCCGGACGAGGCCCGGACACGTTGGGGTGACCTCACCCTCAGGGAGGGCGTGCGCCCAGGTCAGGGCCGACATCATCGGCGTCATGACGGAGGACCTGGACGCGCGCCTCTGGCGGCTGCAGGCCTCCGAGGACGCCGACGAGCTCATCGAGCTGGGCTGCGACCTCGCCGAGGCCGGCCGGCAGACCGACGCCGAGTGGTGCTTCCGCCGCGCGGCGGCCCTGGGCGACGTCACCGGCTACTACGACCTGGGCAACAGCCTCGCCGCGCAGGAGCGCTGGACCGAGGCCGTCGACGCCTACGAGGTGGCGCTGGCCGGCGGGGAGATCGACGCCTGGCGCAACCTCGGCCTGGTGCTCGAGCAGCTCGGTGACCTCGCCGGCGCCATGGACGCCTACCGGGGCGCGGCGGAGGCCGGCGACACCGAGGGCGGCCTGCAGCTGGCGTTCCTGCTGCGCGAGCAGGGGGAGCGCGAGCACGCGCTGACCGTGGCCCAGGAGCTCGCCGCCGCCGGCAACGAGGAGGCCGACGCCGTCGCCGCCTGCTGGCAGTGGTGCGCCACCCTCGACCCGGCGCTGGAGGACCGGCTGCGCGCCGGCGCCACCTACTTCCCGGCCGCACGCGCCGACCTGGCCGCGCTGCTGCTGCAGACCGGCCGCGCCGTCGAGGCCCGCTCGGTGCTCGAGCGCGGCGCCAAGCTCGGCGAGCAGGTCGCCTGGCTGCCGCTGGGCAACCTCTACCGCGAGGAGCTCGCCGACGACGAGGCGGCCGAGGAGGCCTACCGCGCCGGCATCCAGGCCGGGGACACCTACTGCCACCACAACCTGGGCGTGCTGCTGGCCGACCGCGGCGACCTCGCCGGCGCCGCCGAGGAGTTCCGGCGCGGCGCCGACGCCGGCGACCAGTTGGCCGCCGCCGCGCTGGCGCTGCTGCAGGACAGCTGACCCCACCGCCCCTCCCCGGGCGCTTCCGCGGAAGTGCACGCTGGATCCGGGCACTTCCGCGGAAGTGCACGCTGGATCCGTGCACTTCCGCGGCAGTGCACGCCAGCTTAACCACCTGGCGGAGGCCGGCCAGCGGGCCCCGGTAGGGCTCCGCGGCCGGGCCCGACACCCCCGGCCGCACGGTGAACAGCCGCCCGGCGTCGGGCTCGTCCTCCTCGCCCCGAGCGGTGCTGACGACGAGCAGGTCACCCACGAACGCGCAGCTCGACGTGTGCGCCACGCCCACCTCGACGACGGCGAGCAGCTCCCCCTCGGGCGACCAGCGGCGCACCTGGCCGCCGCCCCACATCGCGGTCCACAGGCAGCCCTCGTCGTCGACGGTCAGCCCGTCGGCGACGCCGTCGGGGCCACCGGTCTCCAGCAGCACCCGGCCGTCGCCGAAGGCCCCGTCGGCGAGGTCGTAGGCGAAGGCGTGCACCAGGCCGGGGCCGGAGTCGGTCAGGTAGACGGTGCGGCCGTCGGGTGACCAGCCCAGGCCGTTGGACACGGTCATGCTCTCGCGCACGGTGGTGACGGTGCCGTCGGTGTCGAGCCGGTAGAGGGCGCCGACGCCGGGCCGCTGGTCGAAGGCCATCGTCCCCGCGTAGAAGCGCCCGGCGGGGTCGCACTTGCCGTCGTTCATCCGGGTGCCGCCGTCGTCCTCCCCGCCGCCCTCGCCGGCCAGGTCGACCAGCACGCGCGCGGTGCCGTCCTCGGCGACGTGGGTGAACCCGCCCCCGGCGCCGGCCAGCCAGCCACCGGCCGCGGCGGGGACGACGACGCCGACGGTGTCACCGGCGTGCAGCGACCCGGTGTCGCGCACGTCGTCGCCGTCGACGGCGCCGCGGCGGACCGTGCCCGCCGAGATGTCGACCCACAGCAGCTCGCGGCGGGTGTCGTCCCAGGTCGGGCCCTCGCCGTGGTCGGCGGGCGCGGCGGAGGCGGGGGTGGCGCGCAGGGTCTCCACCCCCGCGCAGGTGCCCGGGACACGTGCCCGTCACACGGGCGGTCGATACTGCGGGCCATGTCGGAAGCAACCGTCGACGTCGCCGACCTCCGCCTGCCCGGGCGCGACCCGGAGGGCGGCGGCCGGGCCGACGACGCCCCGCTGCGCGAGGACATCCGGTTGCTGGGCCGCGTCCTCGGCGAGGTCATCCGCGAGCAGTCCGGCGACGACGTGCTGGACCTGGTCGAGTCCACCCGCGTGCAGGCCTTCGCGGTGCGCCGCTCGGAGACCGACCGGGCCGACCTGGCGCACCGCCTGGGCGACCTCGACGTCCGCGCGGCCAACCACGTCATCCGCGCGTTCAGCCACTTCTCGCTGCTGGCCAACCTCGCCGAGGACCTGCACCACGAGCGCCGCCGTCGGCACCACCGCCGTGCCGGCTCCCCGCCGCAGCCGGGCAGCCTGGCGGCCACCTTCGCCCTCCTCGACCGCGCCGGCCTCGACCCCGACGCCGTCGCCCGCGAGCTGGCCGGCGCGCTGGTGGTCCCCGTGGTCACCGCCCACCCCACCGAGGTGCGCCGCACGACCATCTCCCAGGTGCAGCAGCAGGTCACCGAGCTGATCCGCCGGCGCGACCGGATGGCGCCCGGCGAGGTCGACGAGGCCGCCTGGTCGGCGGAGCTGGAGCGCGCGGTCCTCACGCTCTGGCAGACGGCGCTGCTGCGGCTGTCGCGGCTGCGGCTCACCGACGAGATCGACGAGGCGCTGCGCTACTACGACCTGTCGCTGTTCCGGGTGGTGCCCGAGATCAACGCCGACCTGCGCCGGGAGCTGGGCGCGCGCTGGCCCGGCAGCGGGCTGCCCACCCAGCCGGTGCTGCAGCCGGGCTCGTGGATCGGCGGTGACCGCGACGGCAACCCGTTCGTCACCGCCGAGGCGGTCCGGCGGGCCAGCACCCGGCACGCCGAGACGGCGCTGACCCACCACCTCGGCGAGCTGGTGGGGCTCTACCGCGAGCTGTCGATGTCCGATCGGCTGGTCACCCCGACGCCGGAGCTGTCCCACCTGGCCGAGGCCTCCCGCGACGACTCGCCGTTCCGCGCCGACGAGCCCTACCGCCGGGCGGTCAACGGCATCCACGCCCGGCTGGCCGCCACCGCGCGGCGGGTCCTCGGGCGGGTGCCGGGTGTCCCGCCGGTGGCCGACCTGGAGCCCTACGACGAGCCGGGCGAGCTGCTCGCCGACCTCGCCGTCGTCGACGCCTCGCTGCGCAGCCACGGCGCGGGGGCGCTGGCCGACGACCGGCTGGCCCGGCTGCGCGACGCCGTCGAGGTGTTCGGCTTCCACCTCGCCGGACTGGACATGCGGCAGAACTCCGCCGTCCACGAGGAGGTCGTCGGCGAGCTGCTGGCCTGGGCCGGGGTCTGCCCCGACTACGCCGCCCTCGACGAGGCCGCGCGGGTGGAGCTGCTGGCCGGCGAGCTGCGGATGCGCCGGCCGCTGGTGCGGCCCGACGCGCAGCTGTCCGAGCTGGCCCGCGGGGAACTCGACCTGCTGGTCGCCGCCGCCGAGCAGGTGGCGCTGCTGGGCCCCCGGGCCATCCCGAACTACGTGATCAGCATGTGCGAGTCGGTCAGCGACGTGCTCGAGGTCGCCGTCCTGCTCAAGGAGGTCGGGCTGCTCGACCCGGACGGGCCCGCGGGGCCCTCGTGCCCGGTGGGCATCTCACCGCTGTTCGAGACCATCGCCGACCTGCAGGCCGCCGGCGAGACCATGACCGCCGTCCTCGCCCAGCCGCTGTACCGGGCGCTGGTGCGCAGCCGCGGCGACGCGCAGGAGGTCATGCTCGGCTACTCCGACAGCAACAAGGACGGCGGCTACCTCGCCGCCAACTGGGCGCTGTACCGGGCGGAGCTCGCGCTGGTGGAGGTGGCGCGGCGGGAGGGCGTGCGGCTGCGGCTGTTCCACGGCCGCGGGGGCACGGTCGGCCGCGGCGGCGGGCCGAGCTACGAGGCGATCCGCGCCCAGCCGCCCGGTGCGGTGGCCGGCGCGCTGCGGATCACCGAGCAGGGCGAGGTGATCGCGGCCAAGTACGGCGAGCCCGACCTCGCCCGGCGCAACCTCGAGGCGCTGGTCGCGGCCACGCTGGAGGCCACCCTGCTCGACGTCGAGGGGCTCGGCGACGACGCCGAGGACGCCTACGCGCTGCTCGACGACCTCGCCGCCCGCGCGCAGGCCGCCTACCGGGCGCTGGTGCACGAGACCCCGGGCTTCGTGGAGTGGTTCCGCGCCGCGACGCCGATCCGGGAGCTCGCCGAGCTCAACATCGGCAGCCGCCCGCCCTCGCGCAAGGCCGGTGACCGCATCGCCGACCTGCGCGCCATCCCCTGGGTGTTCAGCTGGTCGCAGGCGCGGATCATGCTGCCGGGCTGGTACGGCACGGGGACGGCCCTGGAGTCGTGGATCGACGGCGACCCGGCGCGCCTGGCCCGGCTGCAGGAGCTGCACCGGCGCTGGCCGTTCCTGCGCACCGTGCTGTCGAACATGGGGATGGTGCTGGCCAAGACCGACCTCGACCTCGCCGCCCGCTACGCCGGGCTGGTGCCCGACGAGGAGCTGCGGGCGCGGGTGTTCGACCAGATCACCGCCGAGCACGAGCGCACCTGCCGGGTGCTGCTGGCCGTCACCGGCGACGACCACCTGCTCGCCGACAACCCGTCGCTGGTGCGCTCGATCCGCAACCGCTTCCCCTACCTGGAGCCGCTGCACCACCTGCAGGTGGAGATGCTGCGCCGCCGCCGCACCGGCGACGACGACGAGCTGGTGCGCCGCAACATCCAGCTGACCATCAACGGGATCGCCACGGCGCTGCGCAACTCCGGTTAGGCAACTCCGGTCAGGGGGCGGTCACCGGCAGCCGGTGCCGGTCGAGCCAGGCGGCCAGCCGGTCGCCGTCCCAGGGGCGGCGGCGCCGGGCGGCGGCCAGCGCCAGCGCGCGCGGCAGCTCCAGCAGGGCCAGCGCGATGCCGGCGGCGCCGGCCGGGTCGCCGTCGCGCAGGTGCCGGGCCACGGCCGGCGGCCGGCGGGCGAGGAAGGCCGCCGTCTCCCGCACCGGGCGGCGGGCGTGCTGCGGGACGAGCACCTGCGCCGTGCGGGCGTAGTGCCACTCGCGCAGCAGCCCGGCGCGGGGGCCGTCCTTGCCGTGCCGGAAGCGGGTGCCGGGGACGCGCAGCAGCAGGTGCCCGGCGGCGCGCAGCCGCAGGGAGGCGTCGCGGTCCTCGTTGTAGAAGAAGTAGAGCGGGTCGAAGCCGCCGGCGGCGAGGAAGTCCTCGCGGCGGAGGAGCAGCGCGGTGCCGGGCAGGTCGTCGGCGGCGAAGGGCGGGCCGGGCGGGTGGTCCTCCTCGCCGGGGCCCTCGACGGCCGGCGCCGCCCAGACCGCGGCCGGCTCGGCGTCGAGGACCTCGGCCAGCCGGTGCAGCATCCCCGGCTCGGGCTCGCCGTCGGAGTTGACCAGTGCCACGTAGCGGCCGCGGCAGGCGTCGACGGCGAGGTCCATGGCGCGGGCGAAGCCGAGGTTGCGCGGCGCGCGCAGCACCCGCCGGTCGGCGTCCGGGTAGCGCTCGCGCAGCAGGGCCCGCGCCGCGGCGGAGGTGCGCGGCGCGGGGTCGTTCTCCACCAGCAGCGCCCGGCCGCGCCAGCCCGGGCCGGTGGCCGCCGCGAGCGCCGCGTGGTGGCGGGCGAGCAGCTCGGGGGGCTCGCGGTGCACGAGGAGGACGACGTCGACGTCGTCGAGGCCGGTGCGCGCGGAGACGGTCACCGTGGCGCCCTACCCGCCCGGTCCCGGTGGCCTACCGTGCCGTCAGGGCGGACGGCGGGGGGACCGTGACGGAGACGATGTGGGTGGCGGCGTCGGGGGCGGACCTGCGCGCCGTGGCCCGGCTGCTGGGCGTCGGCCCGCCGGCGCTCGCCGCCGAGCTGCTCGACCCGGGCGCCCGGCTGCTCGTCGCCGACGACGCCGCGGCCCACCTGCGCCGCCGCTGGACCGACGAGGGCACCACCGAGGCCGTCGTCCTGCACCGCTCCACGCACGTCACCGGGCGCGCCGCGCTGCTCGCCGTCGCCTCCGCCTGGGGCTGCTCGAGCGTCCGCGACACCGGCACCGGCCGGGTGCTCGACGTCGAGCCGCCACCGGAGGACGCGCCGCTCACCGAGCGCTTCGCGCACCTGGCCGCGCTGGCCGCCACCCGGGTGGAGATGGCGGTCGCCCTCGCCCGCGACACCGGTCGGGACCACCGCAAGGACGACGGCAGCTGGTCGATCGCCGCCGACGAGGCGGCGCACGCCGCGGCGGTGGAGGTGCTGGCCCCGCTCGGGGTGCCGGTGCTCTCCGAGGAGCGGGCCGACCCGTCGGTGCCCGAGGACCGGCCGTGGGTGGTGCTCGACCCGCTCGACGGCACCGGCAACTTCCGCGCCGGGCTGCCGCCGTGGGCGTTCTCCGCCGCGCTGGTCGACCGCGGGCAGGCGGTGGCCGGGCTGGTGGTCGACCTGTCCTCGGGCCGGCGCTGGTCGGGGACGGCAGGGGTGGGCGCCTGGCGCGACGGGGTGCCGGCGCACGTGCGCGAGGGCAGCACCGTCGTCGCGCCGTCGGGGCGGGTGGTGCGGGTCCCGGCGACGGCGGCGCGGGTGCGGGTCACCGGCTGCACCGCCGTCGACCTGTGCCTGGTCGCCGACGGGTCGGCCGGCGCCTGGCACGACCTCGACCGCAGCGGGACGCACGTGCACGACGTCGCCGGGGGACTGGCGGTGCTGGCCGGGGCCGGCGGGGTGGCGCTGACCCCGGACGGCGCGCCGCTGCGGCTGCGGCCGGACACCGAGACGCTGATCCGCTTCGCCGCCGCGGCCACCGACCGGGCCGCGCGCGACCTGATCGCCGCGGTCGGTTAGCGGGCGGCGGCGCGCACGGCCGACAGCAGCGACTCCCGCTCGTGCAGGGTGGTGCGCGCCCGGCCGCGGGTGGCGCCGAGGGCGACCTCGGCGGCGTCGATGGCCCGCCAGTCCTCCAGCAGCACCGGCTCGGCGCCGCGGGCCCGCAGCGTGTGCACCAGGTCGTCGCGGTCGCCGTGCGGGCCGATCACCCCGGCCTCGGCGTCGGCCAGCAGCGACGCGACCGTCTCCCGGGCATCGTGCTTGTTGGTGCCGACGACGCCGGTGGGCCCGCGCTTGATCCAGCCCGCCACGTACTCCCCGGCCGACGGGGCGCCGTCGCGCAGCACCCGGCCGTCCTCGTTGGGCACGGTGCCGCTGCGCTGGTCGACCGGCAGCCCGGGCAGGCCCTGCCCGCGGTAGCCGACCGAGCGCACCACCAGGTCGGCGGGCAGCACCTCGTACTCGCCGGTGCCCACGGCGCGGCCCTCGTCGTCGACCGTGGTGCGCTCGACCTCCACGCCGGTGACCCGGTCGGCGCCGAGCAGCCGCACCGGCCGGCGGTGGAAACGCAGGTGCAGCCGCACCCGGCCGGGCTCGGGCCGGTGCCCGGCCCACTCCCGCAGCACGGCGAGGTTGCGGGTGGCGTTGCGGTCGCCGGCGATGCGCTCCTCGGCGGCTGGGCTCAGCTCCAGGTCGGCGGGGTCGACCAGCACGGTGGCCTGCTCGAGGCCGTCGAGCTCGCGCAGCTCCATCGTGGTGAAGGAGGCCTGCGCCGGGCCGCGGCGACCGAGCACGGTGACCTCCTCGACCGGCGCCGCGGCCAGCGCGTCGAGGACGTGCTGCGGCATGTCGGTGGGCTCGAGCTCCTGCGGCGCGCGGGACAGCACCCGGGCGACGTCGAGGGCGACGTTGCCGACGCCGACGACGACGGCGCGGCGCACCCCCGCCAGCGAGGCCTCCACCCGCGCCCGGTCGGCGTCGGGGTGGCCGCAGTACCAGGCGACGAGGTCGGTGGCGGCGAGGCTGCCGGGCAGGTCCTCGCCGTCGATGGACAGCGGGCGGTCCAGCGCCGCGCCGTAGGTGTAGACGACGGCGTCGACGTGCGCGCGCAGGTCCTCGAGGGTGATGTCGGTGCCCACCTCGACGTTGCCGACGAACCGCACGCCGGGGTCGTCGAGCGCCCGGTGCAGGGTGTCGCGGATCGCGCGCATCTTCGGGTGGTCGGGGGCGATGCCGTGCCGGACCAGGCCGAAGGGGGTCGGCAGCCGGTCGAGCAGGTCGACGGTCACCGGGACCGGCGCGCGGCGGGTGAGGGCCTCGGCGGTGTAGATGCCGGCCGGGCCGGCGCCGATGACGGCCACCCGCAGCGGCCGGCCGTCTCCCGGATCAGTCTCGTCCGACACGACTGGGATCCTGGCCCGCCCGGGTAGTGGTCCGCCAGATCACCGTCGCCGAACCCGATCCGCGAGAGCAGGGGGGACCGCCCGTGTCCGTCGTCGTCGTCGCCACCATCAGCCCGAAGGCCGAGCACGCGGAGGAGGTCCGCCAGGCGGTGCTCGAGACGGTGCCGAGGGTGCACGAGGAGCCCGGGTGCGAGCGCTACTCGCTGCACGAGGGCCGCGACGGTGCCCTGGTGATGGTGGAGAAGTGGGAGAGCCCGGAGGCGCTGGCCGCCCACGGCAAGGCCGGCCCGCTCAGCGAGCTGTCGGGGCGGCTGGAGGGCAAGCTGACCGCCCCGCCGTCGGTGACCGTGCTCGACGCGCTGCCGGCCGGCGACCCGGCCAAGGGCGCCCTCTGACGCCACCGCCCGACGAGATCGGCGCTCTCGTGGCCATCGACGCCTGATGGCCACGAGACCGCCGATCTCGCGCCGCGCTCAGGCCGCCTGGCAGACGGGGCACCAGTAGAGGTTGCGGCCGACCATCTCCTCGGTGCGCACCTCGGTGCCGCAGGTGCGGCAGGGCAGGCCGGTGCGCCGGTAGACGTAGTGCGCGTCCTCCCGGCGCACCGCCCCCGACCGGCGGGAGCGGTCGGCCGGGAGGGTGGTCACGATCCGGCCCATCCGGACGCCGGCGCGCATGAGCACCACCAGGTCGTCCCACAGCGCCTGCCACTCCGGCGCGCCGACGTCGCGGCCCGGGCGGAACGGCGAGATCCGGTGCCGGAAGAGGATCTCGGCGCGGTAGACGTTGCCGACGCCGGCCAGCACCGACTGGTCCATCAGCAGCGCGCCGACCGCCGTCCGGCTGCGCGCCACCTTCGCGTGGGACAGCGGCCCGCCGCGGCGGGTGCGCAGCGGGTCGGGGCCCAGCCGGTCGAGGATCGCGTCGACCTCGGGCTGGGTGAGGACGTCGCAGGCCGTCGCGCCGCGCAGGTCGGTCCACGCGCCCTCGCCCTTGGGCCCGTCGGCGGTCCACCGCATCCGCAGCGCGCCGCGCGGGGACGGCGGGTCGCCGAGGCCGGTGGTGTAGGTGCCGTAGAGGCCCAGGTGCACGTGCAGGACGGGGCCGCCGAAGTCGGCGAACAGGTGCTTGCCGTAGCTGGTGACCTCCTCCAGCACGCGGCCGTCGAGCAGCGCGGCACCGGCGGCGAAGCGGCCCTGCGGGCTGGTCACGTGCACCGGCCGGCCGGCGAACAGCTCCGACTGCTCCCTCGCCAACCGGAACAGGGTGTGGCCCTCAGGCATCCCGCACCGCCTGGTACCGGGCCAGCGCCACCTGGCGCTCCTCGGCGTGGTCGACGACGGGCGCGGGGTAGCCCTCCGGAGGACCGCCGGGCATCGCCCACGGCTCGTGCACGTACCGGTCGGGGACGTCGCGCAGCTCGGGCACCCAGCGCCGCACGTAGGTGCCGTCGGGGTCGAACTGCTGGCCCTGCCGGGTCGGGTTGAACACCCGGTGGTACGGCGAGGGGTCGGTGCCGGTGCCGGCCACCCACTGCCAGCCGTGCTGGTTGCTGGCCAGGTCGCCGTCGACCAGGTGGTCGAGGAAGTGGCGCGCCCCGCGCCGCCAGTCGATGTGCAGGTCCTTGCACAGGAACGAGGCGACGACCATCCGCACCCGGTTGTGCACGTAGGCCTCACCGTGCAGCTGCCGCATCCCGGCGTCGACGATCGGGTAGCCGGTGCGGCCCTCCGCCCAGGCGGCGAAGTGCTCGTCGGCGACCGGGCCGGTGTCGTACTGCATCCGCCGCATGGCGGGGGTGAACGGCTCGCGCGCGGTCTCCGGGCGGTGCCACAGGACGTCGGCGTAGAAGTCGCGCCAGATCAGCTCGCCGACGAACTTGTCCACCGCCTCGGCGGAGTCCCCGCCGAGGGCCCGCGCCTCGGCGAGCAGCGTCCGGGGGTGGACGGTGCCGTACTTCAGGTGCGCCGAGAGCCGGCTGGTGCCGTCGGCGCCCGGGGTGTTGCGGCCGGTGGCGTAGCCGAGGAGGCGCTGGTCGCGGAAGAGCGCCCACGCGTCGAGGCCGGCCCGCTCGCCGGCCGGGGGGAGCACCGTGCCGCCGAGGTCCTGGGCCGGCGGCAGGTCCTCGGTGGGGACGCCGTCGGCCCAGGCGACGGCGTCGGGGCGGGCGGCGGGGGAGTGCACGCCGCGGGCGCGCCAGGCGCGGGCGAAGGGCGAGTAGACCTTGAACGGCGTGCCGTCGTCCTTGGTGAGCCGCCCCGGGGTGACGCCGTAGGGCGACCCGGTGCGCACCAGCGGGACCTCGCCGAGTGCCTCCTCGACGGCGGCGTCGCGGGCCCGGCCGTAGACGCCCGCGTCGGCGGAGACGTGCACGCTCACCGCCCCGGTCTCGCGGACGAGGTCGGGGAGCACGCGCACCGGGTCGCCGGAGCGGACGACCAGCGCCCCGCCGGTCTGCTCGCGCAGGTCGGCCAGGCAGCCGCGCAGGAACTCCCGGCGCGGGCGCCCCGAGGGCTCCCACAGCCGCGGGTCGACGACGAAGACGGGCACCACCGTGCCGCCGGCGCCGGCGGCGTCGACCGCGGCCAGCAGTGCCGGGTGGTCGCTGAGCCGGAGGTCGCGGCGGAACCAGAGCAGGGCGGTCGGCACCCGCCCCAGAATAGGTGGCCCGGTGCGACGCCGCAGGTCAGCGGCCGGTCAGTGGTCGGCGGTGGCCAGCCCGAACCGGGGCTTGTCCTCGTCGGCGACCAGGTCCAGCGTCTCCGGGTGCTGCTGGATGTAGTGGCGGACGAAGGAGCAGTAGGGGAGGACGGTCAGCCCCCGCTCGCGGACGGCGTCGAGGACGCCGGCGACCAGGACGGTGCCGAGCCCGCGGCCACCCATGGACGGGTCCACCTCGGTGTGCGGCAGGGCCATCGTGCCGTTCTCGACGTGGTAGCTGGCCAGTCCGACGACGCGCTCGCCGACCCGCACCTCGAACCGTCCCCGTTCCGGGACGTCGACCACCGTGGTCTCCATCGTGCTGTGCCACCTCCGCATCGCCCCGGCGCCGTTGCCGGGGTTCCGTCGTGCATCTGGAACGGTAACGCCTCGGAGCCCCGGAGGTTTCCCTTCGACGGGTGCGCCGCGCTCATCCGGGTGTCCCGTCGGCCGAGGTCACGGCGCGGCGCAGCGCCCGGCCGCGGGCCAGCGCCCGGTCGACCTCGGCCACCACGATCTCCACGACCCACCGCACCGGCCCGGCCGCCGCCAGCAGCGCCTCCGTGGGCAGGGCGCGCTCGGTGGCGAGGATGCCGAGCGTGCTCGCCACCGCGGCGAGCGCGGCGTCGTCGGGGGGCCAGGCGTGGTCGGGGCCGGCGGTCATCGCGCGCTCGTCGTCGCGGGTGCGGGCCGCGCGGTGGTCGACGTACCGCCGCGGCCACCGCCCCCTGCGGGTCCAGCTGCCCCGGCGCAGGTGCTCGGCGGCCAGATCGCGCTGGTCGACGCGGCCGCGGCGCAGGAGGTCGGCCAGGGACCCGGGGGACCCGACCGCCCCGGTGAGCAACCGGTCGGCGGGCGGGAAGCCGGTCGGCCGGCCGTCGAGCGCCACGGCGTCCTCGGTCTCGGCGAGGCGGCCCCGGAGCGCCAGGTCGACCAGCAGCGTCCCGCGGACGGCGAGGGCGGTGACGAGGTCGTCGGTCAGCCGGCCGCGGTCGTCGAGGGCCAGGCAGGCCAGGCGCATCGACGTCGCCCCGTCCCAGTCCTCGTCCGCCACGTCGGGAGGATCCCGGTCAGGGGCGCGGGTCGGTGCGGGTCCAGCCGCGGTCGTCCCGGCGGGCGCCGAGCCCGGCGCGGCAGCGGCGGCAGACCGCCGCCACCTCCTCCGCGTGCCGGCCGGACTCGGGCTGGACGTCGGACCAGGCGACGTGCGGGAAGCGGGCGAGCCGCGACCGCGACAGCGACAGGCCGCAGACGGTCTCGTTGCGCCCCTGCTCCCAGGCGTGCACCTCGCCGGAGGGGTAGCGGACGCCGTCGTCGGGGTCGGTCCACCGGCCGGTGGCCGCGACCGCCGCGTTGCGCAGTGCCATACCGGGTCGGTACCCGCCGTAGGACCGCCGCCACGCGCTGTGGAGAAGCGCTCCGGAATGCACCGGGAAAATGACGTGCCGTCACGGAAATGGTCCTCGAACGGGGACCTTGGTCTCTGTTGACACGCGTGGGAGAAAAGCGGGGCCGGTGTCTTTCGAGAACGACGGGGAGAAGACGATGCGACGCACTTCCACGGTCGGTGTCCTGGCGGCTGTCGTCGTCGGACTCGGTGCCACTCCGGCACTGGCGGACGGTGGTCCCGACGGACACGAGGACGACGGGTTCGTCCCGGTCGAGGAGGTCATCCCGGACTACTACGCCCCCGTCTCGTTCCAGGCGTGCGACAGCACCGTCACGCTGGAGAGCGGGGACGTGCGGGAGGTCGAGGTGCGGGTGACCGAGAACCCGGACGGCACGACGAGGACGGAGTTCCGTGGCGCATGGACCGTCGACCTCACCCGCGCCGACGGTGCGGTGATCGACGAGCTGGACATCTCGGGGCCGGGTGTCGAGGTCTCCGGCCCGACCGGGGCGACGATCACCCTGGCCGGCCCGTCGGTGCTGTTCCCGATCGACGAGGTCCAGCAGGCCGCGTGGGACGCCGCGGGCCTGCCGGAGGGGGACCTCGCCTACTTCAAGAAGGGTGAGGCCGAGGTGCGGGTGACCGTGGACGCCGAGGGCGTGCCGGTGTCCGAGGAATGGGTCCGGCTGGACGCCCGGATCATCGACCTGTGCCGCTGGTTCGACCGGGGGAATGCGCGCGACCACGGTCGGGGTCCCGCGCACTCGGCGCGCGGGTGGTGATTCCCGCCCTTTCCTGACGGGCACTCCCGGCCCCGTTCCCGGGGCCGGGAGTGCCCCTTTCCCACGCCATTCGCGGCCGCGTCGTCAGGAGGACGGCGCCCGGCCGAGCCGCAGGAACCACACCGGTACGGCGAGCGCACCCAGGGCGGCCGGTGTCGCGCCGACCGCCACGACGGCCCGCCGCAGGAGGGACCCCCGCGGCAGCAGCAGGCCGGCGCCGGCCACGGCCCCGCCGGCGAGCACCGCGCCACCGCACACCTCGCCGAGCCGGGTGACCTCGTCCGGCAGCTCCCCGCGCCGGCCCCGGCTGCTCAGCAGGAGCCAGCCGGCCAGGCCCCCGAACGCGCCGAGCGCGACCGGCGCCTGCACGCGGAACGGCACGAGCCCGAGCACCAGCGCCGGTCCGGCGAGGGTGAGCACCCCGGTCGAGGTCAGCCCCAGCCGGCGGGTCCACCGGCCCGGGCTGACCGCCAGCACCGCCGGCACCATCAGCGCCGTGCCGACCGACCCGACGACGTCGTTGGCCGACCCGAGCGACACGGGCAGGACCCGGCGGCGTCCCGCCTCGACGGCGTAGAAGGCGACCAGGAGGACGTTCGCGGCCGTGCCGGTGAGCCCGGCCGCGCGTGCCCACGGACGCGCGCGGCTGAGGTCCACCGGCCGACGGTGGCAGCGGGCGTCGTCGCCCGTCCAGGCACGGAGGTCCCCGTGGTGGCGCCCGCGGGCCGGTCTCCGGTTGACCCGGGGTCGGGCCGGTGCTCGGCTCGCGGCAGCACCGCGACGGGGGACTCCGGGACGGGAGGTCCGACCCATGACGACACCCACGACGCCACCGAGGACGCAGGCGATCCGGCTCGACATGACCGTGTCCCTCGACGGTCTCGTCGTCGGGCCGCAGGACGGTCCGCAGGAGCCGATGGGCGTCGGCGGGTTCCGGCTGTTCAACTGGCTCGACCACCGCCTCGACCCGGGGCCGGACGGTCAGGTGTTCACCGAGGCGAACGCGACCCGCGCGGTGATCGCGGGCCGGCGCACCTACGAGCACGCCGGCCGGTGGGGCGGCGACCACCACGACGGCGTCCCGGTCCTCGTGCTCACCCACCACGTGCCGGAGGAGCCCCCGCCGGGCAGCGTGCGCTACGTCAGCGACGTCGCCACCTGTGCCGCGCAGGCCCGCGTCGCCGCCGGTGACGCCGACGTGCTGGTCCTGGGCACCGGGGCCGGGCGAGCGCTGCTGCTGGCCGGTGAGCTCGACGAGATGGAGCTGCACGTCGTCCCCGTCCTCCTCGGCCAGGGACGGCGGCTGTTCGACCAGCTCCCCGCCGAGCGGACCGAGCTCGAGCTGACCCGGGTGCTGGACGCGTCGGACACCGACCCCGAGCACCGGGTCCTGCACCTGCGCTACCAGGTCCGGCGGCCGGGAGCGGACCCGTGAGGACGTTGCACGTCGGGCTCCGGGTGGCCGATCCCGACCGGGCGGTCGCGTTCCACACCGCCGTCGGCTACGAGGTGGTCGGCCGGGTGCCGGACAGCCCGGCCGGGAGCGGGGCAGCGGCCTGAGCCACCTGGTCGTGCAGGTGGAGTCGATGGCCGGCACGGTCGCCGCGCTCCGGGCGAGGGGCATCGAGGTCGCCGAACCCCGGTCACCCGACGGGTCGGCGGACTTCCTCACCAGCTGGGTCACCGACCCCGACGGCAACCGGATCGAGCTGGTCCAGTGGCCCCCCGGTCACGCGGTCGGTCTCACCGCGGCCGACTGGGCCTGACGGCGGTCCCGGCCCGGACCGGCGCGATCAGCCGCGCACCTGCTCGAGCAGGCCCATGTCGTCGCGGCACGCCCAGTGCTCGACGACCACCCCGCCCGCGACGCGCCAGAGGTGGATGAAGCGCCACGCCACGCGACGACCCGACGGGGGCACGCCCGCGAGCAGCGGCATCGTCGAGGCCCGGTGGGTTCCGCGCAGGGTCAGGTGCTGCGCCACGACGTCGCCGTCGCCGACGAGGTGGTGCTGCTCGAGGGTGACCGGCCCGAGGTCGTGGTCGATGGTGCGCAGGATCTCGGTCAGCCCCTCGCGGCCCTGGGGACCGGCCGCGTGGTTGACCATGTCGACGGCGACGAGTTCGTCGAGCCAGCCGTCGTCCCCCGCCTGCTGGCGCCGCAGCATCTCCTCGACGACCGCCCGCGCGCCTCGTCCGTCCATGCCCGCGAGCGTGGCACCGCGGCCGCCGCTCCGGGCTCACACGAGGCGCCGCTCGTCCCCGTCGATCACGAGCGCCTGGGTGTTGGTCAGGCGCACGACGGTGTGCCCCTCGGCCGCGCACAGGTCCCCGGCCCGGCGGCAGCCGGCGCCGAACTCGGGGTCGTCGACGTGCGGTGCCACGACGACCGACGTCAGCCCCAGGCCGTCCCAGATCAGCTCCTCCGCCTCAGCGGGGTCGTCGAGCTCGTCGAAGTGCCGCAGGGTCGGGCCGGCGACCACGGCGGCGGCGCTGGCGCCCGCGTAGACCATGCCGTCCCGGACGCGCTCGGTGATCAGCGCGTCGGCGCCGGTGAGCCGCATCAGCGACCGGAGGTGGAACGGGTTGCCGCCGGTGAGCAGGAGGGCGTCGAACTGGCCGAGCAGCTCCCGCAGCCCCTGGTGGTCGTCCCGCCACCCGCGCAGGTCGACCAGGTCGAAGACGTACCCGTCGCGGCGCAGGCTCTCCCGCCCCTCCTCCAGCGTCTCCCGGTCGTCGTAGACGTCGTAGGCGTTCTCGACGTACCCGACCCGGATCTCCCCCAGGGGCTTGCCGACCAGGCCGGCGAGCGCCTGGTCGTGCGAGGGCGAGGGGCCCATCGACGACAGGAGGAGCTTCCCCCGCGCGACGGCGGTCACGACCGGAGGTCCTGCGGCCGCTGGACGGCGTGGCGCAGCAGGACGACGCCGTTGCCGAACCTCCGGGTCTCCACCAGCTCCAGGTCGGTCGGGGAGCCGGCCGTCCCGAACAGCCGCCGTCCGCGGCCGACGACGACCGGGGCGACGTAGAGCCGGTACTCGTCGACCAGGTCCAGCCGGCGGAAGGTCTCCACCAGGTCGGCCCCGCCCAGCGTCATGTCCCCTCCGGGCTGCTGCTTCAGTGCGCGGATCTCGTCGGGGTCGACCTCCGCCCGCAGCGAGGCGTTGGGGCCGACCTCCTGCAGCGTGCGGGAGAACACGATCTTCGGCACCGCCCGCCAGGTGCCGGCGAACTCGTGCATGACCGGCGGGAGGTCCGGGTCCTGGTCGGCGGTCGGCCAGACCGCCTCCATCAGCTCGTAGGTGACCCGGCCCTCGATGAAGGCGCTCATGGTCGCGAGGTGCTCGTTGAAGTGCCGGTGCAGTTCCTCGTCGACGCGGTGCCAGCCCAGGTCGTGGTCGGGCCCCTCGAAGTACCCGTCCAGCGACAGCATCAGCTGCACGACGATCTTCCGCATGTGTCCTCCTGCTGCACGGCCCGCCCTGCGAGCTCGGACCGGCGGAGACGCGCGAACTCATCGGTCCCGCCGGACCTGCCGGCGGACCACGGCCACTGCTACCTTCCGGACGGCCGTGCGAGAGGCCGAGGAGGTGGTACCCGTGGACGCATCGACGTGGGTGCTCCCCTCCGGGGTCACGGTCGGGCGGTAGGTCGCCCGGGAGCGCCGTCCAGGAGCTCTCCCGAGAGGCACGACCGTGCACGTCACCGCAGAACGACACCTCGACGACGGTGTCCTCGAGCGCGACCTCACCCTCGGCGACGTCCCCGGCGTCCTGTGGACGCCCGGGTCCCCGACCGAGCCCGTCCCGCTGGTCCTGCTCGGCCACCCCGGCGGACTGCGGGCGGGGTACCCACGGCTGGTGGCCCGGGCCCGGCACTGCGTGGCCGCGGGCTTCGCCGCGGCCACCCTCGAGCTCCCCGGCTGCGGCGACCGGCCGCGCCTGGCCGACGCCGAGGAGGCCCGGGCCGACCTGCGGCGGGCACTGGCGGCCGGCGGGCCGGTCGACGACGGGATCGTCGACCGGCTCGTCCTGCCGCTGGTCGAGCAGGCGGTGCCGGAGTGGCGGGCGGCCCTCGACGCCCTCCTCCCGCTGCCCGGGATCGGCGGCCCGGTCGGGTACGCGGGAGGGGTGGTCGCCATCGGCGTCCGGCTGGCTGTGGTCGAGCCGCGCCTCGCGGCCGCGCTGCTGTTCGCCGGGAGCCGCGTGCCCCGCACCGTGTTCGAGGAGGCCCGGCACGTCACCGTCCCGGTGCTGGTCCTGCTGCAGTGGGACGACAAGGGCAACGACCGGCAGGAGGCGCTGGACCTGTTCGACGCCCTCGGCTCCGCGGAGAAGACGCTGCACGCCAACACCGGCGGGCACACCGGCGTCCCGCCGTTCGAGGGGGACGACGCGAACCGGTTCCTCGCCCGGCACCTGACCTGAGGTCGGCACGGTCCTCGCCGGGCGCGGTCCGCCGTCCCCCGTAGCTTCTCCGGGCATGACCACTCCCGGCGGTGAGCTGGCGTCCCTCACGTGGGAGGAGGTCAGGGAGCTCTTCCCCGGCACGGCGGACGTCGCCTACCTGGACTCGGCGGCCGTCGGCCTCGTCTCCTGCCGCGTGCGGGAGGCCATGACCGAGGTGCTGACGGCGCACGAGCGGTCCGGCATCGCGGCGGCGCCGGCCTGGCGCGAGCACGCCCGTGCCGTGCGCGCGTCCGTCGCGCGCCTCGTCGGTGGCAGGGCCGAGCAGGTGGCGTTCACCCAGAACACCAGCACGGGGCTCGCGACGGTCACCAACGGGATCGACTGGCGCGGCGGTGACAACGTCGTCCTCCCCGCCGGGGAGTTCCCCAGCAACTCCTACCCGTGGCGGCAGCTGCGGCGCCACGGGGTCGAGGTCCGGCAGGTGGCCACGGCCGACGGCCACGCCCGGGTGGAGGACCTGCTGGGCGCCGTCGACGGGCGGACCCGGGTGCTGGCCGTCAGCGCGGTGCAGTACTCCTCCGGTCACCGCTACGACCTCGGCCGCCTCGGGGCTGCCTTCCGGAGCGGCGACGCCCTGCTCGTGGTCGACGGCACGCAGGCCGTCGGGGCGCTCGCCGTCGACACCGCGGCCCTCGGGGTCGACGTGCTCGCCGTCAGCGCGCACAAGTGGCTGCTCGGGCCCTTCGGCATCGGCTTCGTGCACCTGTCCGGGCGGGCCGCGGACCGGCTGAGCCCCTCGACCGTCGGGTGGCTCAGCGTCGAGGACCCGTTCGCCTTCGACGCCGAGCCGCAGCTGGCCGCGGACGCCCGGCGCTTCGAGTCCGGCACCGAGAACAGCGCCGGCATCGCCGGCCTCGGCGCCACCGTCGACCTCCTGCACCGACTCGGCCGGCAGCGCGTCGAGGACCGCGTCCTCGACCGGGCCGAGCAGCTCGGGACCCTCCTCGAGGAGGCCGGGATGCGCGTGCACGTCGCCGCCGACCGGGAGCGGCGCTCGGGCATCGTCGTCGCGAGCAGCCCCGGCGGCGCGCACCCGGAGCTGCACGAGCGGCTGCTGGCCGACGGCGTGCGCTGCTCGCTGCGTGGCGACGGCCTGCGCTTCGCACCCCACGTCTTCACCAGCGACGCCGACCTGCACCGCGCCGCCGACACCCTCCGACGCCACCGGCGGTCCCCGGTCCGATGAGGGGCTCTCGCTGGTGCCCCCGGCAGGATTCGAACCTGCGACACACGGTTTAGGAAAGTGATCTTGGGGGTGTTGGTCGTCATCGTCTGACGTCGAATCTGGGGTCTGACCAGTGCTTTCACCGTTGGCCTTCTTCGGCCGGTTGGTGCTGTTGCTGGACCTCGTGCGGACTGGATGCGGACTGAGCCGTCGTCCCGATGTCCTGGGTACTCAACATCTGGCTGGGGCGCACGTCGCCAATGGGGCACTCCAACAGGCGTTCCGCGAGACTGGAGGTGTGATGTCGCGGGGCGTGGTACGGGAGTGGCATGCCGACGAGGGCTGCGGCGTCCTGGACTCCCCAGCCACTCCGTGTGGCTGCTGGGCGCACTTCTCGACCGTCCCCGCGCCCGGGTACCGGGCTCTCAGCACTACAGGCGCCGTGGACTTCACCTTCGAGGTCGCCGAACAGGACGGATACGCCTTTCGGGCCGTCGAGGTGTGGCCTGCCACCCAAGCGCCAGCCCGCAGGGACGACAGGACGTCCAGACCCTCACCGGCCTACCGCTCCACGCTGCATCTCACCTTCGACAGCGACGATCGCACTGGCGGATCTTGAGCCGGTGTGGACCCAGGGGCAGTGGGTGTGGGGAGGTCAGCTGTGACGATCCGCTGGTTCACCGACGGGGACCGTGAGGCCATGCGTGAGGCCGACCAGGAGGCGGAGCGTGAACGACGTCGTGCCTGGGAGTACGACCGCACGATCTACGCGTGGGCGACTCACCGCGGTATCGCGTTGACGCCCGAGCTCGAGCGAAGACTGCGCCAGGTGCTCGACGCGCAGCAGTAGGCGGCGGCCGCAGGAATCGGTCCGAGGCACCCGATTCTTGAGCGAGAGCCGAGGGACTGAGTCGCTTTTCGACGCCGCCAGGTCGAGGCTGCGCGTCAGGGCAGCAAGCGAGCCCGGAGCCCGATCGCCTCGAGCGCCGTCTTGAGACCGCCCGCCAACGGTCCGAGATCGCGGTCGTAGATGCGTCCGTCGCCAATCTGTGCGGCCAGTTCCTCGAGCAGACGGGGCCAGTCCCGCCGCGTGGGGGTCACGGGCACTCGCACCTCGACGCGGCGCTCGACCACCTCGACCGCTGAACGACCCGAGGCGGCCGCACGGTTCTGCTCCCACGCACGGCGCCGGCAACCCGCCGAGCACCACTTGGGGACGGGCCCGCGCGACCGTGGCGTGATGGCGCCACCGCACCAGGCGCAGCACACAGCGGCGCCGCGCCGGGCGGTCCCATCGATCGAGTCACCGGCAGGAGCACCGGCTCTGGCGCTCGGCTTGGGCACCTGCGACCCGGGGTGGTTGTCGCTCGCACGCCCTGTTTCCCACCAGCGGCCGCTACGTCTCACTCGTCCTCGCGCTGCCATCCGCCGAGCCTCCGCATGGGTCTCCGGTAACCCGTCCGACGAGTGCCCGGACGCCGAATGCATGAGGTGTGTCCCTCTTGATCTTGCGTGTCTCCAGTGCTGCCAGCGGGGCCCGGACGGGTCCGCTGCCGTCGGGCGCACGGAGCTCGAGCCGGTCAGTGAGCCGTCGGTTCGGCGAACTGTGGTGTCCCTGGAGGCGGCCTCAGAGACACCTCCGCACGACCCGCGGGAGGCGCCCTTGGTCGTCGCAACAGCACTTGGTGACTCAGCCGTGACGTCGTGGTGACGCCCGTCCGACCAGCATGTCTTTGGAAGGATTGGAGCGAGATCGGCTCGGCGTCCGACGAGTCCACACCGACCGGAGACGGCCCGGGTCAATGCTCGGCCGCGGAGGAGGTTGAGATGCAGAGGACTGTGGAGGCGCTACTCAAGAAGCTTGACGGCACCCCGATTCGAAAGCAGACCCAAGCGTGGCAAGGCTTCTTTCAAGGGTCGATCTCTGTGTCAATCCTGAACGAGGGTGATACCAGCGGGGCGATCCGGGCATGCTTGGCGTTCGACACGTCCCCCGGGGACATCAATGATTACATCCATAAAAGCGATATCGACAGCGGCTCTACTTCGAGGGTGCAACTGGTTGACGAGGATGGTGACTCAATTCCACACAAGGTGCTCGCGGTTCGCCGCATAGGCCTCCATGAGGAATCAATCCGTGACCGGTATGAGGTCGAAATCGAGGTCCCTCGAAGCCTGCAACTCAGTAAGCTGCAGATCCTATTCACGTTCGGGAACGACGTACTCGCCAAGGTCCAAGTTGAATAGAAGCAAGGTGTCACGAGCGTAAGTGAAACGTCAGCAATCCCCGGGCGGAGGCGGCGGCTACGGGTGGTCAGCGACTCAACGGCCCGACCCGCATGTTGCCGCCTGACAGGTCACCACTCTCGATTACAGCCCATGCGCTCTCCTCGCCGCGCCTGAGATCCTCTCTGCACCTCAAGTCTGGACAGCAGCAGAGTCAAACATGACGATCATCAGTCATGGTGCACGGCCCCGAACCGCTAGCAGCCCACACTACGGGCCCCTCAGTCGGGCGATGTTGATGGCGGGGCAGACGGACTGCTCACTGCGTCCCATGAAGATCCATCAGAACTAGGCAGGCCTTCGCCGTCGCCCCGCCTCATTCGGCTCCCAGCGGTACATGCGATTCTACAAGGTCCTGAGCTTGGCCTTCTCGATGGCGTTGCTTAAGGCAATGAGCATTCACCAACCCTGGCGGAGTTGTAGGTTCTCAAGTTTCTTCCTGACTATGGACCGGTTGGCCCAAATATTCTCCAATTGATACCCATACAGATGATCGAAAGTCCCGATGTCCACTTGCCCTAGCCGTAATGCCCACGGACCTTGTTGACGGCGTGGCTGGTTGATCAAGCAAGAGGCCTCCGGACGTAGTAGGTGTGTCTAGGACTCACCACGCCGGAGGTCTCGTATTGGAGGTTAGGCCGCAGCTGTCTGTCTACGGGCGCTGGCTGCTGGTGCAGCGGGTCATGTCGGGCCGGCCGGTGGCGCACATCGCCGCCGAGCTCGGGGTCAGCCGGGCTACCGGCTACAAGTGGTGGCGCCGCTGGCGCGAGGAGGGCGCCGCGGGGCTGTAGAACCGCTCGAGTCGACCACACACCAGCCCGACCAGAATCGGTCAGGAGGTCGAGCAGCGTGTGCTGGCGCTGCGCCGGACCCGGCGGCTGGGACCGGCCCGGATCGCCGGCATCCTCGAACTGCCCTCCTCGACGGTGCATCGGATCCTGACCCGCCATGCGATGCCGCGGTTGGCCTGGCTGGAGCGGCCGACCGGCATCCCGGTGCGCTACGAGCGCCCGACCCGGCGAGCTGGTGCACGTCGACATCAAGAAGCTCGGCCGGCTGCGCGAGGGCGGCGGCTGGCGGGTGCACGGCCGCGACAGTGCAACCGGGCGCAGTAACCACGCGGCGCGCTCCCGCGGCGAGGTGGTCGGCCACGAGTTCGTGCACGCCGCCGTCGATGACCACTCGCGGCTGGCCTATGCCGAGGTGTTGCCCGACGAGCAGGCCGCCACCGCGGCTGGGTTCTGGACCCGGGGCACGCGTTCTTCGCCGGCCACGGCATCCCCGTGCAGCGGGTGCTGACCGACGACGGCGCCTGCTATCGCTCCCGGCAGTGGCACGAGCACCTGGCCGCCGCCGGCATCAGCCACCGGCGCACCCGGCCCTACTGGCCGCAGACCAACGGCAAGGTCGAGCGGCTCAATCGCACGCTGCTCACCGAGTGGGCCTATGCCCGGCCCTACGACTCAGGCCAGCAACGGGCCGAGGCCTTGCCGATCTGGCTGCACGCCTACAACCATCACCGCGCCACACCTCGCTCGGCGGACATCCCCCGATCAGCCGCATCCCCATCAACAACCTCACGGAGCACTACACCTAGGGCGTGTCTCCCAATCGGTCGCCTGGTGAGGGTCGATCGTTCCTGGATGGCACGGTTCGAGGTGCTGTCTGACGCGGTCTGGGACCGGTTGGAGCCGCTGCTGCCCAGTTCGGACGGAGTGCGCGGCCGTCCGTTTCGAGATCACCGGCAGGTGCTCGAGGGCATCGTGTTCCGCTATCGGACCGGCTGTGCGTGGCGGGACCTGCCGGCGGAGTTCGGCCCGTGGAAGACGGTGTGGAAGCGGCATCACCGGTTCAGCCTCGATGGCACCTGGGACCGGATCCTCACCGCGCTGCAGGCTCAAGCCGACGCCGCCGGCGAGCTGGACTGGACGGTGAGCGTGGACTCCTCGATCTCCCGGGTCCACCAGCACGGCGCCACCGCCGCCCGGTCGGGCGGCCGTGTGGGGGATGGCGCCGCCCGGCGGCCAGGCCGAGCCGGCTGACCACGGGCTGGGCCGCTCCCGCGGCGGGCTGTCGACCAAGACGCATCTGGCCGTCGACGGTCGCGGCCGCCCCCTGGCGGTGCTGATCGGACCCGGTCAGGGCGGGGACTCACCGATGTTCGGCCCGCTGCTGGCCGCCATCTGGGTGCCACGGCTGGGACCGGGCCGGCCGCGCACCCGCCCGGCGGCGGTGCTCGCTGACAGGGCGTACTCCGCTCGCGGTCACCGTGCCGACCTGCGTCGTCGGGGCATCACTGCGGTGATCCCCGAACCGGCCGACCAAGCCGGTGATCGACGACGCCGCGGCTCGGCCGGGGGCCGACCGGTCAACTACGACCGCACCGCCTACCGCCGTCGCAACGTCATTGAACGGGCCTTCAACCAGCTCAAGGCCTGGCGCGGCATCGCCACCCGATACGACAAGTACGCCACCGTCTTCCGCGGCGCGGTCGTCTTCGCCTCGATCCTGATCTGGCTACGCCATTAGGAGACGCGCCCTAGCGGGCGCCTTTGAAATTGTTACGGAAGTGCGCCAGTGTGGTCGGCGCGCGGCGCCACGGGCGGCCGATCTGCGTGGTCTATCGACGGGCTCGTCCGGCATGGACTTCCGCAACGTCCTCTTACACACGCGGGGCCTAACCCACAGGGCTGGGGACCCCTGTGGAAAGAAGCCCGGAGGAGAATGACACCTATCCGGCCTGCTGGCCATCTGGATGACGCGCTCGATTTCCTTCGAGTTCGTGTAGACGCCCGCACAGGCCCTGCGCTTGGTGCGACCCCAGTGGCGGCGGCGGGTGGCTACGAGAGCTTAACCAATGTGCCGCTAAACTTGCCCTTGTCCTACTCGCTGGGCGTGTCGCAAGTCGGCGTTTCTTCAACCTGAACCGCATTCGACAGGCCGATTAGTCCGGGCAGCGACCTGTCGTTTACGAGGAAATATATGGGCGCAGAAGACTCCTGGCCGGATGGCTGGAATTCAACTTGGTCTATCAGGCCCCTAGCGGATCTCCTCCACGTTTGGTGATAAGGGTCGACGAAGATTAGACTTCCGGATAGGTAGTACGGAAACCCTTCGTCCGATCGGGAGGGTGCCTCCCTATTGATCAGTTCCTCTAGACTGGCTACAGTCTGCAGTTTCGTGCACGGGGGGATCGTCCCCAGGTAGACAGCCTCTAAGGCTTCTATCTCTCCGGACTCGTAGTGCATCTCTGGACCTGCGGCCAGGATGTCGCCTCCTGGCTGCGAACTCGCGTTGCCCGGAACCGGAATCTCCTCGTCGTCAGGAAAGCGAGCGATCCATGCTTGCATGGGCGCCTGGCTCGTATTCGAAACGAACAGGGCAGGCGGTCCGTCGACGCGCGCCTCCCACCAGTATGTCATTCTGGTGGCGTAAGCCGCCTGCCGCCGTTCGTGCTGACTAGCGTCCTGTGCTAGCTGTAATCTAAGGGTTACTCCAGCGAACACGAGCGCTACCACAGCCGCAATGCCGGTAAGAATCGTTGCAACTCTCTCAACCTGTTCGAACCAACCTACGGTTGAGGGGCTCCCTCCGCGGCCACCTGTCGGGGTATCCCGCTCTGAGTTCGGGCGACCTTGACCGGTGTCGGATCCCAGCCCTCGACGGGCGCGCCGCCCACGCCGGGAGCCAACCGCAGTGCCGAGGAGTACAAGGGCGAGAGCCTTCAAGAGGCTGGCAGGCCGCACCTGGTTAAGCGTACGGAAGCTGTCCTCGTAATCACACATCCCGGCTTGGCGATCCGACCGTGGGCAGTCACCCAGGGAGAAGGGTCCGAACCGGCCCGGGACGGCCCCGACTTCAGTTGACTCGGTTCTGCACGGGTGATGGGGCGGCCTGGGTCGGTGTCTCGAGCTGGATGGGCGTAAGTGAAGTGACCCCCGGTGGCGCGGCCGTCGATGGCGGCCTGCATGGCGCCGAGGGCGAGGATGCGCCCTGGCACCCGGGCGGGCTCGCGACCCTTACCCACGACCTTGAGAGTGGCGTAGCGCGCACCGTGCCGAAGGACTTCATGGTCAGGGTGACCATCTCGGTGGTACGAAGGCCCCTCATCCCGCCGGCACGGCGATGGCGTGATGGCTCGGTCCCAGGACGCGTGCGGTGGTCAGGAACGCGGCGCACTCGAGCACGGGAGTACCTCGCGGCGCTGCCACACGCGCTGAATCTTCGGGCGGGTGACCCGAGCGCAGGGATGGGCCGCGACCAACTCTTCCTCATAGGCCAGGCGGAAGGGGCCGGCCACCGCGTCGTAGTGCGCGGCGACCGAGGCGCAGGACAACCCCAAGTCGACGACAGTGCGCAGCCACAGCTCTACGTCGGCGCGGCGGACGGATTGATCCGGCGGCGGCCGCATCACCTGTTCCATCGAGGCAGGTGGGTGCGCTGGGTGGAGGTCTTGTAGCGGGACAACACCAGGCTGCGAGCCCATCCCAGGTCGCATGGCCGGAGGGCGGCAGAGTCACAGACGTCGTGCACGAAGGACGCGCGACAGTGACAGGCTGCCCCCGAATGCGTCGCGGTCGTGTCGAGCAGCCGCCGAAGAGGGATCAGCTGTCGGCTGCCGGAGTGAGGACCTCGATCGACACCTGGCGAGCCCCGGGTGTCATGTCCCAGAGCGGTCCACTCAGGGCGCCGAGTCGGAGTCGTTGGGCTCCACCGCTCGTGCGGCTGGAACATGCGGTGGTTCGGGAAGTTGACGCATCGTTCGTAAATGGTGCCAGAGAACAATGAAGCCCCACCAACTCTCCGGCCGCACCTGCGGAGGAAAGTTCATATTTCTCTTCTCATAGTACTCGAGGAGCTTACTGAAGCGGTCACCGTAAAGGTCGTCGACCGTTTGCGGATCTATTAAGCTCCACTCGATGAGGTACCCAAGGCGTTCAAACACGGCAATATACCGATAAAGGTCCGACGTACCCGGGTTGGCGACGCTGGTATTGTTGATCGCGGCGCGCACTTGGTCGTAAGCACGAAATGCTGCATCGATCGCAAGGATGAATTGGCCCCGCGTTGATCGCTGCGTGTCCTCTGCCGCCTTCTTGGAGGATCTCGTGTTGCTAACCGCCTCCGTTAATTGGCTGTTCGCTATGTCGAGCGCTTTGATCGCGATGACGGTGGCGGCGACAGCTATCAACAGTCCAACTACTTGAGACACGTTGGCTAGGACTGTAAGCGTGTCCATGAGGCCCCCTCGGTCTTATGCCAGACCCCGGACGGGCTCGCGGCGATGGGCTCGTCTTGTATCCCCTTGAGGGGATGCCACGGACAGTACGCGGAGCACCGCTCCCCACGGGGCAGGCGTTCTCGCTACTTGGAATGTTGGATGGCACGATGCCACGCCCGAAAGGACATTCGGCGGCATTGGGATCCCTGAAGCCGCCACCTCGGCGAGCAGGGCGGAGCCCACTGTAGGGCACCGTCGAGGTCAACTTGGTGGGTGAAGCGCATGTGCCATGCTCTGCCATCCCGCACCAACCCCCGACCATGATGTTATCTTCAGCGCGGATGCTGGAGGCATCACGACGTTGCTATGCGAACGTCCGGTGCTCCGGACGGAGTTTCTTCTTGCCTCGCTCGCTCGGCTGCGCTTTCGCCCTTTCTTGCGCGTTTCTGGCTTCGTAAGGTGGCATCGTTGTGGGTCCTCCAGCTCGTTTGGTGCAGCTGCTTATGCGTGCTGGGCGGAACGAAGCGCCACGTTACGAGCTGCCGCGTCACCGGAACGTCATCGCGAAGCACATACCTGGCGCACCCTCCCACGAGGTGAGGGCCACCGGGGGTGGCACCGCTGCCTGCTCACCGGGGATGTCTCTGAAGCCGCCTTCAGGGACACCTGCCGTAGGCCGCCTCCGAGCGCCGGCCTGTGAGCGCCCTGACCGACCCGTCGACCACTGCTGTAGTAGCGCTCCGGCCGCTTGCTGTGCCGACAGCAAGGCTGGAGAAGCACTGGAGAAGGGGCGTTCAACGTGGTCCTCCAGCCGCGATGGCTACAGACGTGCCGCAGCTTCCACAGGCCCGCAGGCATCCACAGATGTGACGTCAAGCCGCTCATCTAGGCGGTCCTCGTGTCTCGTCGAGCGGCCGCCAACGTCTACCGGCGGCTTCCACGAGCCGGTAAGCGGAGGGATGCACCGATGGCCACCATCCAGGACCGCTGGCACCGCAGGAACCGTCAGACAGGAGAACTGGAGCGAACTGGGCTCTACGGCACGGGCAAGCGCTACCGAGTCCACTTCCGCGACCCGTCCGGCCGGGAGGTCACCAAGGCCTTCGGTCGCAAGGTCGATGCCCAGCGGTGGCTCGACGAGCAGACGGTCGCGCTGGTCCGGGGGACGTTCGTGCACCCCGAGCTGTCCCGTCAGACCGTCGGTCAGTGGGCAGAGACCTGGTTCGCGGGCCGCTCGCACCTCGGGCCCAAGACCTTGGCCAGCTATCGCTCACTTCTCCGGGCGCGGGTGCTCCCTCGGTGGCAGCACGTCCCGCTCGGCCGGGTGGCGCACGGTGACGTCGTCGCGTGGGTGGCCGGCATGCGCGCCGACGGCTTGTCGGCCAGCCGGACCCGGCAGGCCTACCACCTCCTGACGTCGCTGCTCGACGCCGCAGTTAAGGACGGCCGGCTGGCGCGCAACGCGGCCGCAGGCGTCGACCTTCCGCGCCTGCCGACCACCGACCGGCGGTACCTGACCCACGGGCAGCTCGCCGACCTGACCGACCACTGCGGACCGCACCGGCTGCTCGTCCTGGTCCTCGGCTACACCGGGCTCCGCTGGGGAGAGGCGGCCGCACTCCGCGTCCGGCGGGTCGACCTGCTCCGCGGCCGCATCGAGGTGGCCGAGTCCGTGACCGAGGTCGAGGGGCGCTCGGTCTTTGGGCCGCCCAAGTCCCACGCGCGCCGCTGGGTGCCGGTGCCGCGGTTCCTGCGTGACGACCTGGCCGACCACCTGGCCGGCCGGGACCCGGAGGAGTTCGCCTTCCCCTCGAGGAGCGGCGGGCCGCTGCGTGTCGGCAACTTCCGGCGGGACCGGTTCGACCGGGCCGCCGTCGCCGTGGGGCTGGCCGGCCTGGTGCCGCACGAGCTCCGGCACACCGCCGCCTCGCTCGCCATCGCCTCTGGTGCCTCGATCAAGGGCGTCCAGTCGATGCTCGGACACGCGTCGGCGGCCATGACGCTCGACCGCTACGGCCACCTCTTCGGCGACGAGCTCGACGCCGTGGCGGAGCGGATGGACGCGGCTCGTGCGGACTGGATGCGGACTGAGGGCTCCAGCGGGAGTGCCCGCTGGTCAGCGGACTGAGCTGATCAGTGCGCTGACCAGCGGACTTGCTGGTGCCCCCGGCAGGATTCGAACCTGCGACACACGGTTTAGGAAACCGATGCTCTATCCCCTGAGCTACGGGGGCTCGTCGGCAGGAGGCCGACCGGGGCGTGCGCGACGAGGCTACCGGGGCGACCGGACCCCGCCCGCGCAGCGTCCCCGGTGGCTACCGTCGGACCGTGATGCTCGCGGTGGTCGAGATCGTGGCGCTGCTGGTGGTCCTCGGGCTGCTGCTGTCCCGGCTCGGCGTGCTGTCGGCGGCACCGCGGGACGCGCGGCCGGTGCCGGTCCGGGCGACCTGGGCGCCGGCGCACGAGGAGGTCGACGGCGAGACGCGGGTGCTGCTGCGGCGCTCCTACACCGGCAGCGACGGCCTGCCCGTGGTGCTGGAGGACCGCGTCCTCACCGCGTTCCCCGCCGACGACCCCGCCTGGGAGGCCCGCTTCACCGAGGCCATGGCTAGCGCCCGGTTCCGGTGCGGGTACCTGAACGCCGAGGAGGGGCGCTGACCTCGGCCAGCAGGTCGGCGTCCGCCTGGTTCGCCGCCTCCTCGACCAGCCGCACGATCGTCCGCGGCCGGTCCGACTGCGGCGCGTGGCCGGCCCACAGCAGCGGGACGAACCGGGAGCCCGGGACCAGCGGCAGGTAGCGCACCGTCTGCCCCGAGGCGATCCAGTCGGCCGCGCCCTGGACGAGGGTGACCGGGCAGTCCACGCGGTCCAGGCCGCGCGGGACGTCGAGCAGCAGACCCCACAGCAGCGTCCGCCAGTAGTCGCGGGAGTCGGCGAAGCCCTCCCGCGCCCCGAGGGCCTCGTCGGGGGAGGTCGACCACGGCCGGGCCTTCAGCGGCGCCAGCAGCGCCGCCCGGCCGAGCGCCGAGCGCGACAGCGGGCCGACCAGCGGCGCGCCGGTCCGCATGACGACCCGCGCCAGCGCCATCCCGCTGCCCTGGTAGACCCGCTCCGGCGGCACGTTCAGGCCCGACGGCGCGATGGCGACCACCGACCGCGCGCGGCCGCGGCGGGCCAGCTCCAGCGCGACCCGGGCGCCCAGCGAGTTGCCCAGGACGTGCACCCCGGCGACGCCCTCGACGTCGAGGGTCCGCTCGACGGCGTCGGTGATCGCGGCGACGGTCGGGCGCCTCTGGAGGGCGGGTGACCGGCCCACCCCGGGCAGGTCGACGTCGATCACGTCGAAGCGGGCGGCGAGCAGCGGGAGCACGGCGGCGAAGTCGCGACGCGAGCTGCCCATGCCGTGCAGCAGCAGGAGGGGCTCGCCGGAGCCGGTGCGGGTGTACGAGAGCGGAGCATCCATCACCTCCTGCGTACCCGGCCGCGCCGCACCCCGACCGGTGAACCGGGTCACGTCGGCGGCAGCGGGTCGGCGCCGAGGGCAGGATGACCGGCATGGGACAGGTCGTGGCCACCGCCGAACGCGTCGTCGCCGCCCCCGCCGAGCGGGTGCGCGCCGCCCTGGCCGACTACGCCGGCACCCGCCCGCGGGTGCTGCCCGAGCAGTTCAGCGACTACCGCGTCGAGGCCGGCGGGCAGGGCTCGGGCACCCGGGTGCACTGGCGGTTCGCCGCGACGTCGAAGCGGGTGCGCGAGCAGGAGGTCGAGGTCAGCGAGCCCGAGGGCACCCTCGTCGAGCGCGACACCCGCTCGTCGATGGTCACCACCTGGACGGTCGCCCCGGCCGACGGCGGCCGCAGCACCGTGCGGGTGCGCACCACCTGGGACGGCGCGGGCGGCGTCGGCGGCTTCTTCGAGCGCACCTTCGCCCCGCGCGGCCTGCGCCGGGTCTACGACGACCTGCTCGGCCGGCTGGAGCGCGAGCTCACCTGACGGCGGCGGCACGGCGCGCCGTCGCGGTGGACGATGGTCCGGTGACCGCCGCCCTCCCCGCCGTCGAGCCGGCGGCCCTCGACGAGCTGGCCGGCCTGGTCGCCGACGGCGACGTCCTCGTCCTCTCCGGCGCCGGCCTGTCCACCGACTCCGGCATCCCCGACTACCGGGGCGCCAGCGGCTCACTGCGCCGGCACACGCCGATGACCTGGCAGACCTTCCGCCGCGACCCGCGCGGCCGGCACCGGTACTGGGCGCGCAGCTTCGTCGGCTGGCCGCAGATGGCCGCCGCCCGCCCCAACGCCGGGCACTCCGCGGTCGCCCGGCTGCAGCGCGCGGGCCTGCTCGGCGGCGTCGTCACCCAGAACGTCGACGGGCTGCACCAGGCCGCCGGCGCCCGCGACGTCGTCGAGCTGCACGGCGGCCTCGACCGCACCGTCTGCCTGGCCTGCGGCGACGTCGCCCCGCGCGCGGAGCTGCACCGCCGGCTGCGGGCCGCCAACCCGGCCTTCGGCCCGCGCGCCGACGAGGTGAACCCCGACGGCGACGCCGAGTTGCCCGACGACGTGCTCGACGGCTTCGTCATGGTCGACTGCCGCGCCTGCGGGGCCGGCCCGCTCAAGCCCGACGTCGTCTTCTTCGGCGAGACGGTGCCGCGCGACCGCGTGGAGGGCTGCTTCCGCCTGCTCGAGGAGTCCGCGAGCCTGCTCGTCCTCGGCTCCTCGCTGACGGTCATGAGCGGCTACCGGTTCGTGCTGCGCGCCGCCGAGCTCGGCATCCCGGTCGGCGTGGTCAACCTCGGGCCGACCCGCGGCGACGCGAAGGTCGACGTCAAGGTCGACGCCCCGCTCGGCGAGGTGCTGCCCGAACTCGCCCGCCGCTGCGGGGCATGAGCCGCGAGGTCTCCCGCACCGACGACGGCCGCTGGGTCGTCGTCGACGGGCGGCGGTGGCGGACGGCCGACCCCGCGCTGCCCGACGACGTCCGCGCCCGGCTGCTGTCGCACCTGGGCGCCGCACGCGCGGCGGTGCGCACGGCGCCCGACGAGGCGGCCCGGCGCGCCGCCCGCGACCGGGTGCAGCTGGCCAAGACCGGCCTGGGGGAGCGGGGACCGGCCTGGTGGGACCAGGACGACGACGCCCGCCGCGCCCGCTGGGAGGCCGCGCTGCAGGCGCTCGGCGGTTGACCCCGCGCCGGCCCGGGCAGGAAGGCCCGCGATGCAGACCTTCCTGCCGGTGCCCGACTTCGTCGAGAGCGCCCGCCTGCTGGACTCGCCGCGGCTGGGCAAGCAGCGCGTGGAGACACTGCAGGTGCTGCGCGCCCTCGAGCTGCCCGACTACGGCTGGACCTCGCACCCGGTCGTGCACATGTGGCGAGGGCGCACCGCCGCGCTGGTCGTCTACGGGCTGGCGATGGTGCAGGTGTGGCGCGAGCGGGGGTTCGCCGACAGCACGCAGACGCTGATCGCCGAGTTCGCCCCCGACGTCGCCGGCGCCCCGCAGGAGGAGCTCGCCCGCGGCGGGCTGCTGCCCTCGTGGGTGGGCGACGAGACGCTGCACCGGTCGCACCGGTCGAACCTGCTGGCCAAGGACCCGGACTTCTACCGGCCGCTGTTCCAGCCGCTGTTCGGGTCCGAGCCCGACGACCTGCCCTACCTGTGGCCCGGTGCCGACGACGTCCCGCCCGCGCCCGCGCCCGAGGGCACGCGGGTGTGGGTCGTGCGGCCGCGGGCGCACAACGAGCTCGGCGCGTGCCTGGCCGCCGGCGTCGTCGGGCTGGGCACGCAGTCGGGGGTCGACGTCGACGCCACCGGGCTGTCGCCGGCCGAGCTGCGCGCGCTGGCCAAGGAGCTGTCGGGACGGCGGCCGAGCAAGGACCTGCGGCAGCTGTCGACCTTCCTCGACGAGATCCGCCCCGGCGACCCGGTGGCGCTGCCGATCGAGCACGGCGCCGGGCTGCTGGTGGGGGAGGTGCTCGGCGACTACCTGTTCGACGGCCGCGAGCTGCTGCCGCACCGCCGCCCGGCCCGCTGGGACCGCGTCGTCCCCCGTGCCGCCGCGCGCCCGCCCGCGACGCTGCAGGACCCGCGCGCGCTGTTCTCCGTCGTCGTCGACCCCGACGTGCTGCCGCCGTCGCTGGCCGGCACCACCTACCGGGAGCCCGCGCTGCCGCTGGTGTGACCCGCGGGGCGCCCGGTCACGCCCCCGGCAGCGGCACGTTCTGCAGGCGCACCTGCCCGCGGGCGACGAGCTTGCCGTCCTCGGCGCGGGTGATGAGCACCTGCCACAGCTGCAGGGTGCGGCCCTGCTGCACCGGCTCGGCGACGACGTCGACCCGGCCGGCGGTGACCGGCCGGAGGAAGTCGGTGCTGTTGTTCACGCCGACGGCGAACTGGCCCCGGTCGGCCACGGCGAGACTCGCGCCGATCGACGCCGCGGACTCGACCACCGCGCAGTGGACCCCGCCGTGCACCACGCCCCACGGCGTGTGGTGGTCGGGCCCGAGGTCGACGGTGCCGGCGACCCGGGTGCCGCTGGCCTCGGTGACGTCGAACCCGGTGGCGGCGACGAAGGCGCTGGCGGAGGCCCGGTCGACGGCGGGCAGGCCCTCGCTCACGCGTCCCACACCAGGCAGAAGGGGTGGCCGACCGGGTCGGCGTACACGCGGAAGTCCCCGCCGCCGCCCGGCAGCCTCCGGGCACCGAGCGCGAGCACCCGCGGCTCGGCCTCGTCGACGTCGGCGACCTGCACGTCGAGGTGGAACTGCTGCGGGCGCGCCGGGTCGGGCCAGTCGGGCGGGACCAGGTCGGGCGCCTGCTGGAACGCCAGCCGGTACCCCTTGCCGGTCACCACGACCCAGTCGTCGCCCGGGCCGCCCTTGCTCACCTCCATCCCGAGCAGGTCGGCGTAGAAGGTGGCGAGCGCGTGCGCGTCGGGCGCATCCAGGACGACGGAGTGCAACTGGCCGATCATGCGGTCCATCCTGGCCGCCGCCGGGCGGCGGCACCCACCGGGATCCGGCCGTCCGCCGCGGCGTTCCGGCCGGGAGGCAGGATCGGGGCGTGACGACCCCGCTCCCTCCCGTGCTCGGCTCGCTGACCTGGGTGCCCGCCGCCGAGCGGCCCGACCTGCTCGGCGGGCCGGTGGCGGCCGCCCTGCCGTCGCTGCCCGGGCCGGTCTGGGTCGCGCCGGTCGACGACGACCTGGCCGACACCGCCGCCTTCACCGAGGCCTACGGCGTCCCGCTGGCCGCCTCGGCCAACTGCGTCGTCGTCGCCACGCGCCGGGCCGGGCAGACCGCGCTCGCCGCATGCGTCGTGCTGGCCACCACCCGCGCCGACGTCAACGGCCTGGTGCGCCGGCACCTGGGTGCCCGCAAGGCGTCCTTCGCGCCGCAGGACGTGGCGGTGGCGGAGTCCGGCATGGCCTACGGCGGCATCACCCCGGTCGGGCTGCCGCCGTCGTGGCCGGTGCTGGTCGACGCCGCCGTGGCCGCTGCCGACCTCGTCGTCGTCGGCTCGGGCACCCGCGGCGCCAAGCTGGCGCTGCCCGGTGCCGCGCTCGCCGCGCTACCCGCCGCCCAGGTCCTCCAGGACCTCGGCCTGCCGGTCGAGCAGCCCCCGCAGCCGGCCCCGCCCGCACCGGTGGAGCGGGCGCCCGACGACGGCGACGTCGGCTGGGGGGAGCGGCCCGACGAGCGGGACCCCGACCGCCGCTGGCTGGAGGACCGGCCGCCGCACTGGGGCATCGACTAGGTGTACCCGGCCAGGACGTTGGTGACGGCGGGCCGGGCTTGAACGAAGGAGAACCTCCGAGTGGGGTGTGGCTTGTCGAAGGCCCAGTCCCTGCCCGGAGGTTCTCGTGTCCCACGCTAATGCCCGCACCACCGTCCATGGCCGGCAGCTGATCGTCCAGCGGTTGGCAAGACGGCTGGAAGAAGGCGCACATCGCGGCGGCGATGGGGATCTCCCGCAAGTGCGTGCGGACCTGGATCGGCCGCTTCCAGGCCGAGGGTGAAGCCGGGCTGGTCGACCGGTCCTCCCGCCCGCGCAGCAGCCCACGGCGCATCCCAGCCGAGGTGGAAGACCGCATCGTCGAGCTGCGCCGCCAGCAGCGCCGCGGGCCGGCGCTCATCGGCGCCGAGCTGGGCGTGCCGGCCCGCACCGTCTCCCGGGTCCTGACCCGCCGCGGCCAGCCCCGGCTGGCCGACCTGGACCCGATGACCGGAGAGGTCATCCGGGCCTCGAAGGCCACCGCGATCCGCTATGAGCGCTCGGCGCCCGGCGAGCTGGTGCACATGGACGTCAAGAAGCTGGCCCGCATCCCCGACGGTGGCGGCTGGCGCGCCCACGGCCGGGCCACCGGCAGCACCAGCCGAGACCGGGCCAGCCGGGTCGGCTTCGACTACGTGCACTCACTCGTCGATGACCACTCCCGGCTGGCCTACTCCGAGATCCTCACCGACGAGAAGGGCGCCACCTGCGTGGGCTTTCTGGCCCGCGCCGCGGCCTACTTCGCCGCCCACGGCATCGACCGGATCGAGCGGGTGATGACCGACAGCGCCTGGGCCTACAAGTGGTCCCTGCGCGAGGTGATCGGCGCACTCGGCGCCCGGCAGAAGTTCACCCGCCCGCACCGCCCGTGGCAGAACGGCAAGGTCGAACGGCTCAACCGCACCCTGGCTACCGAGTGGGCCTACCGGCAGGCCTTCACCAGCAATGACCAGCGCGCCGCCGCCCTCGCGCCCTGGCTCGAGCACTACAACACTCGACGCCGCCACTCAGCACTCGGCGGTCTCCCGCCGATCAGCCGCCTGGCACCAACCTGATGGCCAGGTACAACTAGGGCCTGTTCTGCGGATCTTGGTCATCCCACCGGGGGTCGCCCGTGGTTCTGCCTCGTCGTGTCGGGGAGGGCGGCCCCGCCACCCCGCGGTCAGGAGTGGTGGGGCCTGACCGCGGCACGCCCCCCGGGTGACTGCCGCGGCTGTTCAGGGGCCTGCGCAGGGAAGGCTAGTTGTCCGGCTGCCCTGTGGCGTGTCGCGCCGGTCGCCGTGGACCGGTGCGAACGAGGGGGAGTCCGCCGGTGAGGACCAGGTGCTCGGCGATGTCGCGGACCTTGACGTTCTGGCTCGTCGAGACGGTGCTCAGGGCTTCGAATGCCTGGTCTGGGGTCACCTTGTGGCGCTCGATGAGGATGCCCTTGGCCTGCTCGATGACCGCTCGGGATTCCAGTGCCCGTCGGAGGTGGTCGGCGGTCTCCCGGGCGCTGCGGTACGCCTGGACCGTTCCGGCGGCAACCGCGGCGTAGGGGGCGAACCCGGTGGCCACGGTCCGACTGGCCTCGTCGAAGGCGGCCGGCGTTCGGGCGTAGATGTTCAGCGATCCGGTGACCTGCTCCTCTCCGGCGAGGATCAGCGGAACGGCCAGCAGGCTGTGAACGCCCCGTTCGGTGATGTACCGCGCATGGTCCGGCCACCGATCGTCGACGCGCGTATCGCCGATCTCGACCGAGACGCCGTGGCGGGCGGTGTGCAGGCACGGCCCGTCCCCGCGGCCGTACTGGGCCTCGTCGAGGCCGAGGGCCAGCGGCCCGGTGTCGACGACGGTGCGCGGCTCGTCCTCGATCAGGAGCGTGACCGATGCCTCGGGGTTCCCGGGCATGACCCTCTTGGTGAGGTCGGCCATCGACTGCAGCAAGCTCTCCATGGACAGTTCCTGCACGGAGACCCGGCCCAGGTGCTCCAGCGCCTCGGCGGCTTCGATGGATCGTTGCTCGCTGCGGGCCACCGCGGGCCTCCGGTCTGATCGACACCGGGGGCGTCCTCGGCGGCGAGCCCCGAGGTGGGCTCCGCAAGTGCGCTACGCCGCCTGGGTGACGCAACATCGACGCCGGGCACTGAACTCGGCGCGTGAACGAGCCTGCGCGCCTTCCGAGTTCGCCGGTGTCAGTGCTTGTCACCGCGCGAAGACGGCGTTGAGCAACGTCTGTTCAGGGCCACGGCCACCTGGATCCGGCAGCAAGGTGTGCCGGATGTGCGTAGGTGCGTGCGTGGCGGGGCCCGTACGGATCCCCTGTACGGGTGAGACTCGGCGCCAGCGATGACTCCTGGCACCGACGGCCGTCCTTCCACCTGACGGCGAGGACCCGGCGTCGGCAGGCCGGCAAGGGCAACGAGAGGAATCCAGGTGACCGAGATCCAGCAGGACGTGGACGCGTGCGTCCATACCGAGCGCACCCGACTGCTCCACGTGCTTGAGAGGCTCGACGAGGAGCAGTGGGACACCCCCAGCCTGTGCGCAGGCTGGTCGGTGCGAGACCTCGTCGTGCACGTGCTCATGCCGTACGAGCTCTCGACGCCCCGATTCCTGCTGACGATGCTGCGCGCACGGTTCGACTTCGACCGCGCCGCCGACCGCTGGGCGACCACGGACACACGGACGCCGGCCGAGGTGGTCGCCGGCCTGCGGAAGACCGAGCGCCGCACCTTCAACGTGCCCGGCGCACCGGTCGAGGCGCCGCTGAGTCACCTGGTCATCCACGCCCAGGACGTCTACCGGCCGCTCGGGGTGCCATCCCCGACCGACCCGGAGAACGCCCGCGTCGCCCTCGAGCAGCTGACCGGCCCGCGCGCTCGTCGCTCGCTGCCGCCGGGCATCCTCGACGGGCTGGCGTTCTCGGCCACCGACACCGACTGGCACCACGGCGAGGGCGCCCAGGTCTCCGGACCGGCCACCGCGCTCCTCACCACCCTCTCCGGCCGAACCGCCGCCCTGCCCGAGCTCGCCGGCGCGGGCGTGGCAGATGTGCGAGCGCGCCTGTAGCCGCGGAGCGCGAGAGCGTCAACGCGCACCACGCCGCTCACACCGGGTAGCTGCGCTCACGCACAGAGGGTCACACCCTGCTGCCGAACTCATGGCCACCTGACTTCCGGAGCCAGGGCGTCGGCAGAGACCCCTTCCTCTGCCGACCGGGCGCGGGCGGTCCGAGCGCGCTCCCGCGCTGTATCCGCAAGACGCCGCTCGTTCGCTGCTCGCCGAGCCACACCAGCGGACCTCACCGTATCGGGCTCGCCCAGCGCTGACTGCGCGAGCACTCAGCAGTGGCGTCGTGGAGGGCAGCCGCGCGCGCGTGCGTCCTGATGCCCTCCCGTTCGCGCGAGACGGCACGGTCGATCGCACACTGCCGCCGCTCGCCCCGCTCGTGCACCCAGCCAGTGCGCTCGGTGCGAGACACGGGTGGTGGGCTCACCGATGCCGCTTCAGGCGATCCTCCCGCGTCCAGTCCGTCCCGAGATCCGCAGGACAGGTCCTAGTCGAAGGACCCCGTCCTCCCCACCCCTCGCTCGCTCGGGGCGGCGCCCTGCTGGGCGCGCAGCAGGTCGCGGATCTCGGCGAGCAGCTCCACCTCGGTGGGCGCCACCGGTCCGGCCTCCTCGCCGCGCCGCCGCCGCTCGGCGACCTTCTGCAGCGGCAGCACCACGACGAAGTAGACGACCGCCGCGGTGAGCAGGAACGTGACCACCTGGCTGATGAACCTGCCGTAGTCGAAGACCTGGCCGTTCACCTCGACCGTGCCCGCCACCTCGCCGCCGCCGGCGACCAGGCCGATCAGCGGGGTGAGGAACGAGTCGGTGAAGGCCGTCACCACCGCGGTGAAGGCGGCACCGATGACCACGGCGACGGCGAGCTCGACGACGTTGCCCCGCAGCAGGAAGTCCTTGAATCCCCTCAGCACGGGCCTCATCCACTCACGAGCACCCCCGGCCGGTCCAGCGCTCAGTCACGGCCGGCAGGCGGAGTGAGACTCAGCGTGAGGGTGGCCGTGGCCGCCGCCGCGGCCAGGGCCGACGCGGTGGCCTCGTCGACGGCCAGCACCAGCAGGCCGCCGTCGTCGGGTCCCGGGACCGCCAGGACGAGCGCGGCCCGCGCCACCACCCCGGCCTGCGCCGCGTCGGGGGCGGTGGCCAGCACGTCGACCCGGTCCCCGGGGGTGGCGAGCCCGGCCACGGCGAGGTCGGCCGGCCGCACCGGCACGGCCACCTGGCCGGCCGGCAGCAGCGCGGTCAGGCCCGGGCCGACCAGCCGGACGTCGGTGACGGGCTCACCGGCCCGCAGCGGTGCGGCGAGCACCCGCCCGGTGAGCGCACCGGGGTCGGCCGCCGTCCCGGCCGGGGCCGTGGGCAACTCGGTGACCGTGAGGGACGCGCCGGTCAGCACCGTGCCCGCCGGGAGGTCGGCGGCCGCGGTGACCACCGGGGTGCCCGGCGGTGGCTCCGCCGGGGGCACCGCCGGTGGGCGCAGGGCGAGCACGAGGGCACCGGTGACCAGCAGCGCGGCCAGACAGCGGCGCAGCAGGACGGCGGGGGAGCGGGGACGGCGCAGGCGCGGCACCGGCCCAGGCTGACCGCCCCGGACCGGCCGCGGGCCGCGCGGGGAGTCCCTGTGGACGCGCTGCTCGGGTGTGGACGGCCGGCGTCAGCCGGCGGCGGCCTTGCTCCCGCTCCCGGAGGAGCCGCTCGAGGACGTCGAGGTGCTCGACGAGGAGGACGACTCCTTCGACGACGACGTCGAGGACGACGAGCCCGAGGACGAGTCGGAGGAGGCGGACGCCTTGGCGGTCTCGCCGGAGGTGGAGCCCGAGCGGCTGTCGGTGCGGTAGAAGCCCGAGCCCTTGAAGACCACGCCGATCGAGCCGTAGACCTTGCGCACGGGGACACCGCAGGTCGGGCACTCGGCCACCGGGGCGTCGGAGAAGGACTGCACCACCTCGAACTCGTGCTTGCCCTCGGGGTTGGTGCAGGCGTACTGGTACGTGGGCACGGGGCGGCACTCCTGGTCGAGCGGGGGTCGGACGGGGCCCGGTGCCGGCAGAAGTTGGCACTCGGGGCCTTCGACTGCCAATGATGCGCCACGCTGCGGCCCGGCGTCCACGTCTCCCGCCGGACGTCGTGTCGGGCGAGGTGAGCGCCACTGTCGTCCCCCGCTGGCAGGGTGCCGGGCGTCGCCGGTCCGGCGGCCCTACGGCGAGGAGGCGGGTCAGCATGCGGGACGTGGAGGTGCGCCGGCACGTGGCGGCACCGGTGGAGCGGGTGTGGGCGGTGGCCACCGACCTCGCGGGAGCGCCGCGGGTGGTCCGGGGCATCGACGCGGTGGAGGTGCTGACGCCGGGGGAGTTCGGCGTCGGGACGCGGTGGCGGGAGACCCGCACGATGCTGGGGCGCCCGGCCACCGAGGAGATGACCGTCACCGCGGTGGAGCCGCAGCGGTCCTACACGACCGAGGCGGTGCGGCCGGGGGTCCGGTACCTGTCGACGGTGGCGGTGACGCCGGCCGGCGACGGCGCCAGCGACCTGGCGATGACGTTCGGGGCCCGGCCGACGTCCACGCTGGCGCGGGTCCTCGGGGCGGTCACCGCACCGCTCGGCCGCCGCGCGGTGGCCCGGGCGCTGGAGGGGGACCTGGCCGACATCGCCGCCGCGGCCGAGCGGCCCTGACGGGCCGGTGCCCTGCCGCCCGCGTGCGGCGGGCGGCCCTCGGTGACGGCACGCGGTCCGGCTCCCTGCCCGTGCGGCCGGAGCCCCCGGCCCGACGGCGGGGCGAGGAGCATCGCCGCACCGGTCCGGGCGACCGTGGCCGCTGATCCGGGGAGGCTCCGTGCACGTGTCGGTCTTCGAGTACCGCGTCCGCGGGATGGACCCGTCCGAGTGGGGCCGGGTCTGCGCGGAGGAACTGGCCCCTGTCTTCGCCGAGGTCCCCGGCCTGCGCAGCAAGATCTGGCTGCGCTCGGCCGACGGCGGCGCCGGCGGGGTCTACCTGTGGGAGGACGAGGCGGCCTACCGGGCGTTCCTGGCCAGCGACCTCGGTGCGGGGCTGGCGCGGCACCCGCACATCGAGGGGCTCACCGTGCGCGACTGGGCGGTCGACGAGGCCGCCACCGCGGTCACCGGGGGCGACCTGCAGCCCGCCTGAACGCCGGCGCCCTGCGGGCAGCGGCGCCCCGCCCTACCGTGCCCGCATGGCCGACCTCGCCCGCACCGCCCGCGTCGACGTCCTGGTCGAGGGCTACGCCCGGCTGCCGCACGTGGCCGGCACGGTCACCCTCGTCCGCGACGCCGGGCGGACGATCGTCGTCGACCCGGGGATGGTGGCCGACCGGGAGGAGATCCTCGGTCCCCTCCGCGAGCTCGGCGTCGCGCCCGGGGACGTGACCGACGTCGTCCTGAGCCACCACCACCTCGACCACACGCTCAACGTGGCGCTGTTCCCCGTGGTCCCGGTGCACGACTTCCAGTCGGTGATCGAGGGCGACGTCTTCACCCGCCGTCCGGCCGACGGGGTGCAGCTCACGCCCGCCGTCCGGCTGCTGGCCACGCCCGGGCACACGCCGCAGGACGTCACCACGCTGGTCGGTACGCCCGACGACGTCGTCGCGCTGACCCACCTGTGGTGGACCGGCGAGGGCCCGGCCGACGACCCCTACGCGCCCGACCGCGACCAGCTGCGCGCGCAGCGCGAGCGGGTGCTGGACCTGGCCACGCTCGTCGTCTGCGCGCACGGCGCGCCGTTCCGCCCGCAGGCGTCGACGCCGCGCTGACTCACCCCGGCAGCCGCGTGGCCCGGCGCAGCGCCGCCAGGCCCGCCGCCGTCCCCGGCCAGTGCCGGTCGACCGCGCCGGGCCCGGCCCGGCGGACCACCGAGCGCAGCACCACGGCGACGGCGACGGCGTCGTCGGCGAAGCCGACCACCGGGATGACGTCGGGCACGAGGTCGACCGGCAGCGCCAGGTAGCCCAGCAGCAGCCACAGCCGCACGCGGACCCCGCGGGGCAGGCTCCGGTCGGCGGCCAGCCGGCGGACCAGGCGGACGACGTCGGGCAGCAGCCGCAGCAGCTCACGGGCCCGCAGCTCGTCGGGCCGGGCTCGCCACAGCGCCGCCACGAGCGCTCCCCAGCACAGCAGCAGACCGCCCGCGACGCCGGTCAGCGTCCACGCCCAGCCGGGCACCGCGCTCACCTCCCGGCACCGCGTCCCCGACCACCATCGTCGGCGGGGGATCAGGCGACGGCCAGCCGCCCGCCGACCTCCTGCCCGGCCTCCCCCTGCCCGGCGTCCTCGGCGTCCCGGGTGGACAGCACCGCGGCGGCCACCGAGCCCGCGGCGGCCTGCAGCTGCTCGGCGGTGTGCGTGGCCATGACCGACAGCCGCAGCACCCCCTTGCCCCGCGGGACGGCGGGGTAGCCGACCGCGTTGCAGTAGACGCCGGCCTCGTAGGCCGCCCGCCACGCCGCCACGGTCGCCTCGGGGCTGCCGGTCGGCACGGCGATCACCGCGCCGCTGCCGGGCAGCGGGGGCGTGCCGGCGGCGCTGAGCTCCACGCGCAACCGCCGGCCGTTCTCCTGCAGCCGCGTCCGGCGCACGGGCTCGGCGCGCAGGATGCGCAGGGCGGCCAGGGCCGCACCGACGCCGGCCGGCTCGTTGGCGGCGCTGAACACGTAGGGGACGGCGCTCGCGCGGATGCCGTCGGCCACCCGGTGGCTGGTCAGGACCGCGCCACCGACGCTGGCCAGCGACTTGCTGAACGCGATGGTGACCGCGTCGACCCGGTCCAGCGCGCCGGTGTGCTCGGCCGCGCCGCGCCCGCGCTCGCCGAGCACCCCCAGGCCGTGCGCCTCGTCGACGGCCAGCCGGGCGCCGTACGCGTCGCACAGGTCGGCGATCGCGGCCAGCGGCGCGGTCTCGCCGGTCATCGAGTAGACGCCGTCGACGACGACCACGGCACCGGCCCGCGGGTCGAGCCGCTCCAGCCGCCGTGCGAGGGACTCGACGCTGTTGTGCCGGAAGCGGATCGTCGTGCCGCGGCTGGCGGCCGCGCCGGCGTGCACGCTGGCGTGCGCGTGGGCGTCGACCAGCAGCGCGTCGCCGGGGCCGCAGGCGGTCGACAGCAGCGCCGTGTTCGCGTTGACGCCCGAGGAGGTCAGCACCGCGGCCTCGACGCCGTAGTGGTCGGCGAGCTCCTCCTCCAGCTGCAGGTGCAGCCGGGTGGTGCCGTTGAGGACCCGGCTGCCCGACGTGCTGGTGCCGTAGCGGCGGACCGCGTCGACCGCGGCCTCGACCACCCGCGGGTCCCCAGCCAGGCCGAGGTAGTTGTTGCTGCCCAGGTTCACCCGCGGCACGCCGTCGTCGTAGACGGTGACCGGCTCGGGCGCGCCGGCGGTCGGGACGCCGTGCGTGGCGGTGCCGGTGCGGGCGTGCTCGCGGAACATCGCAGCGAGCGGGTCGTGCAGCAGCGGGGCGAAGGCGTCGCGCCGGCCGCTCCCGTGGTCCCGGCCGGAGAGCGGGCCGGGGGTCGGGGCGTCGTGCACGGGGGCTCCGTTCGGTTGGGTGCCGGCAGGTCCGGCGGCGAGTCACCCTCACCGCCGTCGTCACTGTGCGTCAACGGTGGGTGTGCTCACAGTTCGACCGGGTGTCCCTCGTGCCCCCGTCAGGTGACCCCAGGTCGTCGATGACTCACCCTGCGTACCACCTCTCGGGGCGGTGACCTGCGCGGACGGGTGAGACGCGCCGGACAGGACCGGCGACCGCGCGGACGGTGCCCCGTCGCGTCCTCCCTCACCGT
Source organism: Geodermatophilus sp. SYSU D00766 (assembly GCF_054049915.1). Lineage (NCBI taxonomy): Bacteria > Bacillati > Actinomycetota > Actinomycetes > Geodermatophilales > Geodermatophilaceae > Geodermatophilus > Geodermatophilus sp. SYSU D00766. The sequence goes on along the minus strand of NZ_JBJGYI010000004.1, from coordinate 173,145 downwards.
GCGGCGTCCTCCCGCACGTCCCACCGTGAGGGAGGACGCCCCACGATCAGGTCACCTGATCGTGCGCCGCCTCCGCAGGAGCCCGTCAGCGGCCGAGGTGGCGGTACCGGTGCAGCCGGCTGCGGTGCCGCTCGGCGTCCTCGCGGCCGAGCAGGCCGGCCAGCTCGTCGCCGAGCACCCGCCCGAGCCTGCGGCAGAACTCCACCGGCTCGTCGGCGGCGTCGGGCCGCTCGGGCACCACCCGGTCGACGATCCCCGCCCGCCACAGGTCGGTCGCCCGCACGCCCTGCCCGGCGGCCATCTCCGGCGCCCGGTCGACGGTGTGGTGCACGATCGCCGAGGCGCCCTCCGGCGGCAGCGGGCCCAGCCAGCCGTTGGCCGCCGCGAGCACCCGGTCGGCGGGCACCAGCGCCAGTGCGCCGCCGCCGGTGCCCTGGCCGAGCAGCACGGCCAGCGTCGGCGCCCGCAGCGTCACGAGGTCCTCGAGGCAGCGGGCGATCTCCGCGGCCAGCCCGCCCTCCTCGGCCTCCCGGGACAGCGCCGCGCCGGGGGTGTCGATGAGCGTGACCAGCGGCAGGTGCAGCTCGGCGGCCAGCCGCATGCCGCGCCGCGCCTCCCGCAGGGCGGCCGGGCCCAGCGGCGCGGACAGCGACTGCCCGCGCCGGTCCTGGCCGAGCACCACGCACGGCGCGCCGCCGAAGCGGGCCAGCGCCAGCAACAGCCCGGGGTCCTTCTCGCCGGCGCCGGTGCCCGAGAGCCCGACGATGTCGGTGGCCGCCGTGCGCAGCAGCCGCCGCACGCCGGGCCGGTCGCGGCGCCGGGAGGCGGTGACGACGTCCCAGGCGGTGCGCCCGTCTGCACCGTCCACCCCGACCAGCCCCGCGTCGGTGCCGTCCTCGGGCGCGGGCCGCTCGGCGTCGCGGACGTCGAGGTGCCAGGTCCGCCGCGCCGAGAGCACCGACAGCGCGCGGTCGGCGAGGTCGGCGACGTCCTCGTGGGCGACGACGGCGTCGATGAGCCCGCGCCGGGCCAGGTGCTCGGCGGTCTGCACGCCCTCGGGGAACGGCTCGCCGTGCAGCGCCGCGTACACCCGCGGCCCGAGGAAGCCGATCGCGGCCCCCGGCTCGGCGATGGTCACGTGCCCGAGCGACCCCCACGAGGCGAGCACGCCGCCGAACGTCGGGTCGCGCAGGTACACCAGGTAGGGCAGGCCCGCGGCCTTGTGCCGGGCGATCGCGGCGGTGATGCCGATCATCTGCAGGAAGGCGACCGTGCCCTCCTGCATCCGCGTGCCGCCCGACACCGGCGCGGCCAGCAGCGGCAGTCCCTCGTCGGTGGCCCGCTCGACGGCGGCGACCAGCCGCTCGGCGGTGGCGACGCCGATGGAGCCGGCGAGGAAGCCGAACTCCCCGGCGACGACGGCCACCCGCCGCCCGCGCAGCCGGCCCTCCCCGGTGACGACGGCCTCGTCCTGCCGGGACCGCTCGGCGGCCGCGCGCAGCTCCGCGGCGTAGCCGGGGTCGACGTCGCGGGGGCCGATCGGTGTGTCCCAGCTCGTCCAGGACCCCGGGTCGAGGACGAGGTCGCGCAGCGCTCGGGCGTCGAGGCGCCCGCTCACGCCTCCGGCCCGGACAGCCAGGCGCGGACCGCCGCGTCCGAGCCGCCCAGCACCGGGGGCGCGGCGTGCTCGCGGCGGGTGGTCTCGGTCTCGCCGTCGGGGCCGGCGGCGAAGAACCGCAGCGGCGGGCCGGGCAGCTGCAGCCGGCCCAGGGTGGCGTGCTCGACGTCGACGAGCAGGCCCTGCGACAGGGTCTGGTCCCAGCCGTAGACCTCGTCGAGGGTGCGCACCTTGCCGGCCGGGACGCCGGCCTCGGCCAGCCGGGCGAGCAGCTCCTCCGGGCCGGTGTCGGCGAAGGTGCGCTCGAGCAGCTCGATCACCTGCTGCCGGTTGCCCACCCGCTCGTGGTTGGTCGCCATCCCCGGCGCCTCGGGGTCGAGGCCGAACTCGGCGCACAGCCGCCGCCACAGCCCCTCCGACCCGCAGGAGAGCTGCACGCTGCCGCCCTTGCAGTGGAACAGGCCGTACGGCGCGATCGAGGGGTGGTGGTTGCCCTGCGCGCGGCCCACCTGGCCCCCGACGGTCCACGCGGTCCCCTGGAAGGCGTGCACCCCGACGATCGCGGCCAGCAGCGAGGTGCGCACCACCTGGCCGCGGCCGGTCCGCTCCCGCTCCAGCAGCGCCGCCAGCACGCCGTAGGCGCCGTACATGCCGGCCAGCAGGTCACCGATCGGCACGCCGACCCGCTGTGGGTCGTCCGGACCCGACCCGGTCAGCGACATCAGCCCGCCCTCGCCCTGCGCGATCTGGTCGTACCCGGCGCGGCTGCCCTCGGGGCCGTCGTGGCCGAACCCGCTGATCGAGAGGGTGACCAGCCGCGGGTTGAGGCCGGCGAGCACGTCGGTGCCGAAGCCGAGGCGGGCCAGCGTGCCGGGGCGGAAGTTCTCCAGCAGCACGTCGGCGCGGCGCACCAGCTCGCGCAGCAGCTCCTTGTCGCCGTCGTCCTTCAGGTCGAGGGTGACCGACTCCTTGTTCCGGTTGGTCGACAGGAAGTACGTCGACTCCCGGTCGGCCCCCTCCGGCTGGACGAACGGCGGGCCCCAGCCCCGGGTGTCGTCCCCGCTGCCGGGGCTCTCCACCTTGATCACCCGCGCGCCGAGGTCGCCGAGCATCATGCCCGCGTGCGGCCCGGCCAGCGCGCGGGTCAGGTCGACGACGAGGATCCCGTCGAGTGGTCCGGTCATGTGTCCCTCTCCTGTCTCACAGCCAGCTCGGGACGACGACGAAGACCAGCCAGGCCAGCAGCGGCCCGACGGCGACGACGATCCCGGAGTAGGCCAGGATCTGCTTGTAGAAGCGGTCCCGGTCGACGTCCTGCGCGTTGGCCAGGACCAGCGCGCCGTTGGTGGAGAACGGGCTGACGTCCACGATGGTCGAGGCCACGGACAGGGCGACCACCACACCCACCGCGCCGATGTCCCCGGCCTGCAGGAACGGCACCGCGAGCAGGATGGCCACGCCGATGATGGCGGTCGACGACGCGAAGGCCGACACCACCCCGCCGATGTAGCAGAGCAGCAGCGCGATGAGCAGGGGCATGCCGAGCCCGATCACGGCCTCGCCGACGTAGTCGATGGTGCCGGCCTCCTGCAGGACGAAGACGAACGTCAGGACGCCGGCGATGAGCAGGACGGTGGACCAGCTGATCTGGGTGACCGCGCCCTTGTGCTCCTGCGCGGAGAACAGCGCCAGCACGACGGCGACGGTGATCGAGACGAACCCGATGTCGAGGTCGAAGGCGAGGGCCAGGACCGCGACGACGGCCAGCCCGACCAGGGTGAGCACCTGCTCGACGCCGACGGGCTGGGCGACCTCGGGGTGCACGTGCTCGTCGTCGTCCCCTCCGACGCCGGGGCCGGGGGCGGCGCCGTGCCCCCGGACGACGGTGCCGTGGGCGTGCTCGACGTGGGCCAGCGGCTCGGCGGCCACCTTCCGGCCGAGCAGTTGCCGGCCGCCCAGGACGAGGAACAGCACCAGCGCGATGGCCACGTTGAAGAACAGCGCGCCGAGGAAGAGCGCGAGCGGGCTGCTCGGCAGGCCCTCGTCCTCGACGATCGTGTTGACCGTGACGCCGTAGACGCTGATCGGTGAGAAGCCGCCGCCCTGGGCGCCGTGGATGACCATCATGCCCATCAGCAGCGGGCTGATCCCGTGCCGCGCGGCGAAGGTCAGCGCGATCGGCGCGATGATCGCCACCGCGGCGGGGGAGAGCGCGCCGATCGCGGTGAGCAGCGCGGTGACGGCGAACATGATCCAGGGGATGGCCGCGACGTGGCCGCCGACCAGCCGCACCGCCCCGCGGACCAGCAGGTCGACGGTCCCGTTGTTCTGCGCGATGGCGAACAGGTACGTGACGCCGATCAGGGTCAGCACCAGCTCGGCGGGGAAGCCGCCGAGGATCTCCTCGGTGCTCAGCCCGACCGACAGCGTGCCCACGAGGAAGGCGGCGACGAAGGCCAGCGCCCCCATGTTGATGGGCAGGAACGTGGCGATGGCGAAGATGGCGACGAGCGCCAGGATCGAGACGATCTCCGGAGACACGGCGGGCTCCCCTCGACGGCGCCGACCGGCCCACCGTGTCACCTACCGGCGGGTATCTCCTGCCAGCCGCCGGAGGGGGTGACGACGGCGGTCACCGGGCGGTCGTGGGCCAGGGCCGGCAGCCGGTCGACCAGCTCGTCGTCGAAGACCAGCGCCACCACCACCGCGCCCGGGCGCACGTGCTGCAGGGCCCGGTCGTACCAGCCCCCGCCGCGGCCGAGCCGGGTGCCGTCGCGGTCGACGGCCAGCGCCGGCACCACGACGACCTCCGCCGTCCCCACCGCCGTCGGCCCGAGGCGCGGGCCGGCCGGCTCCAGGATCCCGTAGCGGCCCGGCACCAGCCGGCCGGTGTCGACCGCCCAGCGCAGGTCGCTGCCCGACTCGGGCATGACCGGCAGCAGCACCCGGGCGCCGAGCTGGGTGAAGGCGGCCGGCAGCCGCCCGGACCCGGGCTCGGTGTCCTCCGGCACGAAGGCCGCGAGCACGCGCACCCGCGCGAGGCGCGCGAGCAGCGTGCTGGTCACCGCCGCCGCGGCCGTGGCGCGCGCTGCGGGGGTGCGGTGCCGGCGGCCGGCCAGGATCCGGTCCCGCAGGACGGACTTGGCCGCCTCCGCGTCGGACGGTGCGCTCACGGGGGGAGGCTAGAGCTGCGACCGCCCCCGAGGGGGCCGGTAGGAGATCGTCCGGCGCGTGGCCCCTGGTTAGGCTGCCGCGCATGTCGACCCCGCAGCGCCCGGCGCGCAAGGCCGTCATCCCCGTCGCCGGGATGGGCACCCGGTTCCTCCCCGCCACCAAGGCGGTGCCGAAGGAGCTGCTGCCGGTCGTCGACCGCCCGGCGCTGCAGTACATCGTCGAGGAGGCCGCCCGCGCCGGTCTGGCCGAGGTGCTCATGGTCACCGGCCGCAACAAGGCCGCGATCGAGGACTTCTTCGACCGCACCCCCGAGCTCGAGACGGCGCTGGAGAAGAAGGGCGACGCCGGCCGGCTGGCCGCCGTCCAGGAGTCCACCGACGTCGCGCAGGTCCACTTCGTCCGGCAGGGCGAGGCGCGTGGGCTGGGCCACGCGGTGCTGCAGGCCGCCGCCTTCGTCGGCGAGGAGCCCTTCGCCGTGCTGCTCGGCGACGACCTCATCGACGCCCGCGACCACCTGCTCGAGCAGATGCTCGCGGTGCAGGCCGAGCACGGCGGCTCGGTGATCGCGCTGCTCGACGTCGGCCGCGAGAACATCGACAAGTACGGCGCGGTGGCCATCCGGGAGGACACCCAGGAGGGTGTCGTGACCGTCACCGGCCTGGTGGAGAAGCCGCCGGTCGACGAGGCGCCCAGCAGCCTGGCCATCATCGGCCGCTACGTGCTCTCGCCGGAGGTCTTCGGCGTGCTGCGCGAGACCGCTCCCGGCCGCGGCGGGGAGATCCAGCTGACCGACGCGCTGGCCACGCTGGTCGAGCGCGGCGAGCCGCTGCACGGCGTGGTCTTCGACGGCCGCCGCTACGACACCGGCGACAAGCTCGACTACCTCAAGGCGGTCATCCGGCTGGCCGCCGAGCGGGAGGACCTCGGGCCGGCGCTGCGCTCCTGGCTGACCGAGTTCGTGGCCGACCTGCCCGCCGAGGGCGCGTCGCAGGCCTGAGCCGGTCCCCGCAGGGGGGACGATCGGGGGCGATGACCGAGAACGGCACGGGCCGGGGGCCCCGGGACACGACGGCGCTGGACCTCCGCAGCGGGGCCACCGTCGACCCGCCGACGTCCCCGGGCCTGCCGGCGCACGCCACCGCGCAGATCGACCGCGGTGCCGTGCCGCCGCCGCCCGCGCCCGCCGAGCCGGAGACGCCGGTGCTGCGGACGGTGGAGGCCCACCTCGACGAGATCCTCGCCGCGGTGCCCCAGCCCGAGCCGATCGAGCTCGCCGTCCTCGACGCCCAGGGCCTGCTCTGCGCCGAGGACGTGGTCAGCGCCCGCGCGCTGCCCGCCTTCGACCAGGCCGCCCTCGACGGCTACGCCGCCCGCGCCGAGGACGTCGCGGCCGCGACCCCTGACGCGCCGGTCGAGCTCGCCGTCGTCGGGGAGACCGTCGCCGGCGCCGCCACGCCCGCCGCGCTCGCCCCCGGGCTGGCGCAGAAGGTGAGCGCCGGCGCGATGCTGCCCACCGGCGCCGACGTCGTCGTCCCCGGGGTCTGGACCGACGGCGGCGTGGTGCGCGTGCAGGTGCACGCCGGCCCGGAGGCGGGCAGCTACGTCCGCCGCACGGGCGACGACGTCTCGCCCGGCACCGCCGCCGTCTCCGTGGGCACGCCCATCGGGCCGGCGCAGATCAGCCTGCTGGCCGCGGTGGGCCGCGACCGGGTGCAGGTGCGGCCGCGGCCGCGGGTCGCCGTGCTGTCCGCCGGCGGCGAGCTGGTCGACATCACCACCCAGCCGGCGCCCGGGCAGGTGGTCGACGTCAACAGCTACGCGCTGGCCGCCGCCGCCCGTGACGCCGGGGCCGCCGCCTACCGGTGGGGGATCCTGCCCACCGAGCGGCGCCGGCTGACGGAGGTGCTGGAGAGCCAGCTGCTGCGCAGCGACCTGGTGCTGATCGCCGGCACGTTCGCGACCGAGGGCGACCTGGTGCAGGAGGTGCTCGCCGAGCTCGGCCCGATGCACTTCCGTCAGGTGACCATGCACCCCGGTGCCGTGCAGGGCTTCGGCCGGCTGGGCCGCGACGGCGTCCCGGTGATCTGCGTGCCCGGCGAGCCGGTCGCGGCGCTGGTGTCCTTCGAGGTCTTCGTCCGGCCGGCGATCCGCTCGATGCTCGGCAAGCGGCAGCTGTTCCGCCGCACCGTGCAGGCGATCTCCGCCGAGCGGCTGCTCTCGCCGCTGGGCTACCGGCAGTACCTGCACGGCCAGGTCATGCGCCACCCCGACGGCGGCTACGTCGTCGAGCCGCTCGGCGACGGCGACGAGGCGATGCTCGCCCGGATGGCGCGCGCCAACTGCCTGGTCGTCGTCGACGAGGACGTCACCGAGGTCGCCGAGGGCGGGCTGGTGACGGTCATGCCGCTGCTGCTGGGCGGCTGAGCTGGAACCGGCGCCCCACCCCGGCTGGCCGGCCCGGCTGGCCTACGGCCCGGTCGAGCTGGACCCGCTCGGGCGCGGCGACGCGGCGGAGTGGAGCCGGCTGCGGCTGGCCAACGAGTCGTGGCTGCGGCCGTGGGAGCCCACCGCGCCGGTGGCCTGGTCGGTCCGGCACACGCCGGCGGCCTACCGGGCGATGCGCCGCTCGCTGGCCCGCCGCGCCCGGGCGGGGACGTCGATGCCGTTCGCCGTCCGGGTCGAGGGCCGCCTGGCCGGGCAGGTGACCGTGGACAACATCGTCCGCGGCGCGCTGCGCTCGGGGTCGCTGGGCTACTGGATCGACCGCGCCGTCGCCGGGCGGGGGATGGCCTCGCTGGCCGTGGCGCTCGTGTGCGACCACGCGTTCGGCGCCGCCGGACTGCACCGGCTGCAGGCCGACATCCGGCCGGAGAACCGGCCCAGCCAGCGGCTGGTGGAGCGGCTCGGGTTCACCCGCGAGGGCCTGCTGCGCCGCTACCTCGACATCGACGGCGACTGGCGCGACCACTGGTCCTACGCGCTGCTGGCCGAGGACGTCCCCGGCGGGGTGCTCGGCCGCTGGCGGTCCGGGGCGCCCGGCCTACCACGCTGACGCTCGGTGACCGGTCGGCTCCATGTCGACACGCCGCCGTCCCCGCCACTCCCGTCCCACAACACTCCGGCGACACGCCCGCGCGCCTCCCTCTTCCTGGGGATCGACCTGCATAACCTGCCGCGGCAAGTGACTCGTGTGACGGGTGGTGTTCTCGATGGGGTCAGGCGTGCTGCTCGCCGCGCTGGTCGTGCTCTGGTTCGTCGTGCTGGTGCCCATGGTGGTGACCCGCGGTGACTCCTCGACGGCGCGCGCCGAGGTGACCCCCGGCCGGACGCTGCAGCGGCGCCGGGGGAGCGACCCGGTGCGCTCGGCGGCGACCGAGCGGGTGTCGGTGGACCGTGAGCTGCTGCGCAGCACCGGCGAGCTGCGGGTCGACGTGCACGCCGTCCGGCGCCGCACGCTGGCCGGCCTGGTGGCGCTCACGCTGCTGGCGCTGGTCGGTGCCCTGACGCTCACGCCGTGGCTGTGGGTGGCGCAGGGGCTGCTCGACGTCGCCGTCGTCGCCTACCTGGTGGTGCTGCGCGCCGCGGTGCGCCACGAGCAGGCCGCCGCCCGCCGCGCGGCCCGGGCCGCGGCCCGCTCGGCCGCCCGCCCGGCTCCCGCGCCGCGCCGCGCACCGGAGGCGCGTCCCGCCCCGGCGCCGGTGGCCGAGGAGCCGGTGCACTCCACCGTCGGCCTGCCGCACCCGAGCCTGCCGCTCGCGCCGGTGCACCCGCTGCGCCCGGCGCGCGTGGTGGCCGCCCGCACCCCGGCGCCGGCCGGCTGGCAGGACAGCGCCGTCGTCGGCCTGGACGACGACGACATCGGGTTCGCCGAGATCGACTACTACCAGCCGCGGGTGGTCAACGGCTGACGCGGGGCCACCCCCTCCCACGGCACCCGGGCGGCGGCAGGTACTCTCGTCCTCCGTCAGGGGCTGTGGCGCAGTCCGGTAGCGCACCTCGTTCGCATCGAGGGGGTCAGGGGTTCGAATCCCCTCAGCTCCACCCTGAGACCGACGCCGTCGGGGCACCCGCCCCGGCGGCGTCGTCTCGTTCCCGGGCGGCCGTCGCTGGACGGCTTCGCCAGCGCGGGGTCCGCGACTTCGTCACACGTGCGCAGCCGGGCCGGCCGCAGGCGGACCTAGCGTGACCGGCATGGCGGCGCAGCGGACCCCGGTCGCCTCCCTCGCGGAGGCCCAGCCGGTGGAGCTGCACCTCGACGGCGCCTGGCGGGCCGGCGCGCTGCTGGGGTGGCGGCACGACGCCGACGGCCGCTGCCGGGTGCGGGTCCGGGTCGAGCGGGTGGGCGTGCCGCGCGTGGTGTGGGCACCGCTGGAGCTGCTGCGGCTGCCCGCGCCGGCCGGGCCGCCCGACGTCGTGGTGCCGGTCCCGCGCGGGTCCCTGCCGCCGCCGCACCGGGCCGCCGCACCCGCCTCGCGCCCGCGCGGCGCGGGGGGCGCCGACACCGGCCGGTGGACGCCGGGCCGGGCGGTGCCCGACGGGACCGGCGCGCCGCAGCGGCCGCAGACCTGGCGCGAGGACCACCCGTACCCCGAGCTGCTGCGCCGCCGCGACTACGAGCCGCAGCTGTGCCGGCTGCAGCTGGAGCTGCTCAAGCTGCAGCGGCAGGTCGAAGAGCGCCGCCGGCGCGTGGCGATCGTGGTCGAGGGCCGCGACGCCGCGGGCACGAGCGGGTTCGTCCGCTGCATCACCGAGCACCTCGACCCGCGCACCGTCCGGGTGGTCGCGGCGCCGGACCGGCCGCAGGGCCCGGTGCGGCTCTCGCTGGCCCACCTGCCGGCCGCCGGGGAGATCGTGCTGTTCGACCGGTCCTGGTTCGGCCGGCCCGCGGTGGAGGCGGGGACCGGGGACGCCCTCCCGGCGGCGGCCGCCGCGGAGCGCCTGCTCGTGGCCGGCGGCCTGCACCTGGTCAAGCTGTGGTTCGCCGTGTCCCGCGGCGAGCAGCGGACCCGCCTCGCGCTGCGCCGCGACCCGCCGGCGCTCACGGCCGGCGACCTCGCCGTCCTCGACCGCTGGGACGACCACACCCGGGCCGAGCAGGCGGTGCTCGCCACCACCTCGACGCCGTCCGCGCCGTGGACGGTGGTCCGGGCCAACGACCGGCGGCGCGCCCGCCTCGAGGCCGTGCGGCACGTGCTGTCCGTCCTCGACCACCCCGGCCGCCACGACGACGCCGTCGGCGGACCCGACCCGCTGGTCGTCGTGCCGGCACTGCCCCGTGCCGTCCTCGCCCGTTCCTGAGGTGGTCGCGGCGGTGCTGGCCGCCGTGACCGACCGCGATCCCGGGCGGCTGCGCCCGCTGCTGCACCCGTACCTGCACTGGACCGGGCCCGACGGCGCGGTGACCCGCGGCCGGACCCGGGTGCTCGCCCTCCTCGCCGCCGCCCCGGACCCGGACCCTCCGGCGGCCGTGGAGCTGCGCGACGGCCAGGTCTACCGCTGGGTGTGCCGGCCGGGCGGCGTCAGTACCAGGACGGGAACCACATCCGGGTGAGCCACTCGGCGTGCGTCAGCGGCTGCCCGGTGAGCACCGGGTAGAAGAAGGCGAACGTGCCGGCCACCACCGCCACGTAGCCGCTGACCGCCGCCAGGCCGGCGGTGCGGCGCCACGGCGGGTCCGTCGCCCGGCCGAGGACGTCCTGCAGCACGAGGACGACGGCGAGCACGAAGAACGGCAGCACCGGCGCGGTGTAGAACACGAACATCGTGCGCTCGGGGTTGAGGAACCACGTGCCCCAGCCCGCAGCGACCATGACGGCGACCAGGACGGCGGCGGGGTCCCGGCGGGCGACGATGCGCCAGGCGGTCCACACCAGCGCCGGCGCGAACGCCAGCCAGAGGGTCGGCGTCCCGACCATGAGGACGTAGCGGACCACCTGCTCGCCGGCGGCGTCGGTGAGGCCCTGCGGGTTCCACAGCAGGATCGGCCGGCCGTTGACCAGCCAGGTCCAGGGCCCGGACTCCCACGGGTGCGGCGTGGACAGGCCGTTGTGGAACGTCCACCACTCCACGTGCATGTGCCACCACGAGCGCAGCGCGTCGGGGACCCACGGGAACGCCGTCTCCGGGTTGCGCTGCGCCCACCAGCGCCCCTGCGCGGTCTCGCCGAGGAACCACCCGGCGAAGCTGGCGACGTAGGTCAGCACCGGCACCGCGGCCAGCGCCCAGGTGGCGCCGGGCAGGCCGCGGCGCAGCGCCGTCGCCGTCGGGCGGGGGACGCCGGCCTCCCGCCAGGCCGCGCGGTCCCAGAAGAGCGACAGCACGGCGGCGAAGGCGAGGAAGTACAGGCCGCTCCACTTGACCGCGCAGGCGCAGCCGAACAGCAGCCCGGCGGCGATCCGCCAGCCGCGGGGGCCGAGCCGGAAGCCGGTGGCCGGGACCGGCCGGTGCCGCCGCACCCGCTCGCGCACGCGGTCGCGGTCGACGACCAGGCAGGCGACGGCGGCGAGGACGAACACCTGCAGGAAGACGTCGAGCAGGCCGATCCGCGACAGCGTGAAGGCCAGGCCGTCGAGGGCCAGCAGCAGCCCCGCGACGACGCCCAGCAGCGTCGAGCCGGTGACCCGCCGGGCCAGCCGGACCAGCAGGACGACGGCGACCGCCCCGGCCACCGCGGACGGGAACCGCCAGCCCAGGCTGGTGTAGCCGAACACGGCCTCGCCGCCGGCGATCATCCACTTGCCCAGCGGCGGGTGGACGATGAACGTGTAGCCGCGGTTGTACTCGTGGCCCCAGGTCAGCAGGTCCCAGCCCTCGGGCGGGTAGTACGCCTCGTCGAAGAGCAGGGTGTCGGGGTAACTGATGCCGACCAGGCGGCTGACGAGCGTCAGCAGGCCCAGCCCGAGCGCGAGCAGCCAGGACAGCAGGCGGTCGCCGGGCAGCGGCGGGACGCGGTCGACCCGGGGGCGCGGGACCGGTCGACGCCGGGCCGCGCGGGGCCGGTCCTGCGGCGGCCCGGCGTCGGCGCGCTCGGGAGCCAGGACCGCCATGGCCGCCAGGGTAGGTGGACCGCCCGACGGGGCCGGCGTGACAGGCTCGACGGCGTGACCGGACGGCTCGTGCTCGGCGGCGCCCCCCTCGGCCAGCCCGGCGACGTCGGCCCGCGGCTGCGGCAGGTGATGGCCTCGGCCGACGTGCTGGCGGTGGAGGACACCCGGCGGCTGCACCGGCTGGCGGCCGACCTGGAGGTCACGGTGACCGGCCGGGTGGTCACCTTCCACGAGTCGGTGGAGCGTGCGCGGCTGCCCGGGCTGCTCGCGGCGCTCGCCGACGGCGCCACCGTGCTGCTGCTCACCGACGCGGGGATGCCCTCGGTGTCCGACCCCGGCTACACGCTGGTGCGCGCGGCGGTCGACGCCGGCATCGAGGTCACCTCGGTGCCCGGGCCCACGGCGGTGACGACGGCGCTGGCGGTGTCGGGCCTGCCGGTGGACCGGTTCTGCTTCGAGGGCTTCCTGCCGCGGAAGGCGGGGGAGCGCCGCGCGCGGCTGGCGGGGCTGGCCGACGAGCGCCGCACGATGGTCTTCTTCGAGTCCCCGCACCGGCTCGCCGACGCGCTGGCCGACGCCGCGGAGGCCCTCGGCGGGGACCGGGCGGCCGCGGTGTGCCGGGAGCTGACCAAGACGCACGAGGAGGTCCGCCGCGGGTCCCTGGCCGAGCTCGCCGCGTGGGCGGCCGACGGCGTGCGCGGGGAGATCACCGTCGTGGTGGCCGGCGCGGTGCCGCGGCCGGTGTCGCTCTCGCCCGCCGAGCTCGCCGCGCTGGTGGCGGAGGAGGAGGCCGCGGGCGCCGGTCGCAAGGACGCCATCCGCGCCGTGGTCGCCCGCACCGGCCTGCCGCGGCGGACCGTCTACGACGCCGTCGTCGCCGCGAAGCCCACCTGACCCGGCCGTGCCGCCCGGGCGGTGCGTGGCATAGGAAGCTATCTGCACGTTCTCACGCCCCGGACGTGCGGATAGCTTCCCATGCCGCGTCGATCGAGGCGGGGACGTCAGCTCACGCGGAGCTGAGCGGCCCGCATGCGGTAGACCTCGAGGACCCGCCGGCGGACGAGGTCCGGGTCCCGGCGAACGTCGGCGTAGGTGAACCGGAGGACCACCCACCCGTGTGCGGCCAGCGCCGTGTCCCGGGCCAGGTCCCTGCGCCGGTCTTCCGGAGACGTGTGGTGGCGGGCTCCGTCGAGCTCGACCGCCAGCTTGACCTCCGGCCACGCGCGGTCCAGCCGGAAGGTGCCTTCCGGCAACGACAGGCGGTACTGGCCGGTGCTGCGCGGTAGGGAGCGGTGACGGAAAACGCCGAGGACGCCCAGAGCCTCGAGTTCGCTCTCGCAGCCATCGTGCACCAGGTCGATGGCCTGCGCCAGCGTCCTGTGGCCGCCGACGTTCGGACGTTCGGCCAGTGCCCCGATCAGCCCCGCCGCGGTCACGAGGCGCCGGCGGGCCGCATCCAGTACCAGGGGGCGACGTTCGGCGGGAGGCAGGAGCGGCCACGAGTCGACCAGGGAGTGCGCCAGCTCGGTGACGGGTACTCCCCGCCGGAGGACGCACTGCGGCGGCTCTGCACTGAAGCGGAGGCGCCGGTGGACGACGAGGTCCTGGCTGCCGGCTCGGCGGACGCTCTGGTCGACGGTCAGGTGCACGGGACGGCGGAGCTCCACCAGGCCCCACACCGCCAGCGCGGACGTGTGACTGACCGCCGCTCCCGGACCCGCGTGGCACAGGGCGGCGCGGAGGAGCAGGTCGTCGTCCAACCGGTGACCACGTGCGGCGTAGACGTGCGGGAAGACCCGTGTCAGCGTCCCACGCCCGATGAAGCCGTCCAGCACCGTCGCCGGCACGTGCGCGAGCAGTTCCCTACGACTCGCGACGCCTGCGCACTCGGTGAGGACCTCGGTGATCCGCTCTCGCCACTGCACGCGGGGACCGTGCCGGGGCCGTGCCGGCCCACGAGGCTGTTGCAGGGCATCTGTGGACGGGACGTGCTCGTCCACAGGCGGTAGCGCCCCGGCGCGGCATTGGAAGCTATGCGCACGTCTGGGCCCCCGTGACGTGCGAATAGCTTCCAATGCCCGGTCAAGCGGCTACAGCCAGCCGTTGCGCTTGAAGCCGCGGTAGAGCAGAACGCAGGCAACCGCGATGACCGCCAGCACCAGGAAGTAGCCGTAGCGCCAGCGCAGCTCGGGGATGTACTCGAAGTTCATCCCGTAGATGCCGGCGATCGCGGTGGGGACGGCGATGATCCCGGCCCAGGCGGAGATCTTCCGCATGTCCTCGTTGTCGGCCATCGACGTGCGGGCCAGCGAGGCCTGCAGGATCGACGACAGCAGCTCGTCGAGCGCGCCGAGCTGGTCGCGCACCCGGATGGCGTGGTCCTGCACGTCGCGGAAGTAGGAGCGCATGGCGTCGGGGACGACGTCGACCGGCCGCTCGGCCAGCTTCGCCAGCGGCACCTCCAGCGGCGCCACCGCCCGGCGCAGCGACATCAGCTCGCGCTTGAGCTGGTAGAGCCGGCCGATGTCGTCGGTGCGGTGCGGGCTGAACACCGACGCCTCGAGCTCGTCGACGTCGTCCTGCATCGCGGCCACCACCTCGACGAAGGCGTCGACGACGAGGTCGGCCACCGCGTAGAGGACCGCGGCCGGGCCGAGGCACAGCAGGTCGCGCTGCTCCTCCATCCGGTGCCGCAGGTCGGCGAGGTCGCCGTGCTCGCCGTGCCGCACGGTGATCACGTAGTCGCGGCCGAGGAAGACCATCACCTCGCCGGTCCCGACCACCTCGCTGGTCGAGGTCAGCTCCTCGTGCTCCACGTAGGTCGCCGTCTTGAGCACCATGAACAGGTCGTCGTCGTAGCGCTCGAGCTTGGGGCGCTGGTGGGCGTAGACGGCGTCCTCCACCGCCAGCGGGTGCAGTCCGTAGCGCTCGGCGATCCGCCCCAGCTCGGCCTCGGTCGGCTCGAACAGCCCCAGCCAGACGAAGCCGCCGCGCTCGGCGGCGGTCGCCAGCGCCTCGCCCGGGTCCACCGGCGGCTGGCGGTGGCCGTCGACGTACACGGCGCAGTCGACGACCGCCGGCACACCCGCCGGCCGGGCGGCGCTCTCGCGCGGCGCCCCCATCGGCCGCGGCCGTGCCATGGGCAGCGGCGGCCCCAGCGGCCCCGGCGGTGGCCCCGGCGGTGGCCCCGGCGGTGGCCCCGGCGACGTCGCCGGACGTGGATCGGCCACGGGCGCACCTCCTCCGATCCGCCCGCGAGGGCGGGCGAGGGAAGCGTAGGCGTGCGAGCGCCCGCCCCCCGTGCCACGCTCCCCGGAGGACGGAACCGCACCGACCGCCGCACCAGCAGGGGGACGCCGTGGCCGACACCGCACGCCGGATCAAGTCCGTCGAGGACTCCATCCGCGACACCGAGGAACCCGAACACCGGCTGAAGAAGAACCTGTCGGGTCTCGACCTCGCCGTCTTCGGCGTCGGCGTCATCATCGGGACCGGGATCTTCGTGCTCACCGGCGAGGTCGCGAAGACCACCGCCGGGCCGGCCGTGGCGATCTCCTTCGTCATCGCCGGCGTCGTCTGCGCGCTCGCGGCGATCTGCTACGCGGAGTTCGCCTCGACGGTCCCGGTGGCGGGGTCGGCCTACACCTTCTCCTACGCCACCATGGGGGAGCTGGTGGCCTGGATCATCGGCTGGGACCTGGTGCTCGAGCTGGCCCTCGGCGCGGCGACGGTCTCGGTCGGCTGGTCGGGCTACCTCAACCAGCTGCTCGGCGACCTCGGCGTCGCGCTGCCGACCTCCATCGCGGGGGAGACGGCGACGGTCAACATCCCGGCGATCTTCATCGCGCTGCTGATGACCGCGGTGCTCGTGCTGGGGATCAAGCTGTCGTCGCGGGTGACCAGCGTGATCGTGGCGATCAAGGTCGCGATCGTCCTGCTGGTCATCGTGCTCGGCCTCTTCTACCTGACGGCGGACAACTACACGCCCTTCGTCCCGCCGGCCGAGCCCGCGGCCGAGGGGGAGGGCGGCTGGCACGCCCCGCTCATCCAGCTCCTGGGCTTCAGCCAGGGCACCTTCGGCTGGGGCGGGGTCATCGCCGGCGCGTCGATCGTGTTCTTCGCCTTCATCGGCTTCGACATCGTCGCCACCGCGGCCGAGGAGACGAGGAACCCGCGCAAGGACCTGCCGCGCGGCATCATCGGCTCGCTGGTGATCTGCACGCTGCTCTACGTCGCGGTCTCCCTCGTCGTCGTCGGCATGCAGCCCTACACCGAGCTGTCCACCGAGGCGCCGCTGGCCGAGGCCTTCAGCAGCGTGGGGCTCTCGTTCGTCTCCAGCGTCATCTCGCTGGGCGCCCTCGCCGGCCTGACGTCGGTCGTCATGATCCTCATGCTCGGCCAGTCGCGGGTGCTGTTCGCCATGAGCCGCGACCACCTGCTGCCGCCGGCGATGGCGACCGTCCACCCCCGCTACGGCACCCCGTACAAGATCAGCATCGGCACCGGGATCTTCGTCGCCCTGCTCGCCGGGTTCCTGCCGCTGGGCACGCTCGCCGAACTGGTCAACATCGGCACGCTGTTCGCCTTCGTGCTCGTCTCGATCGCCGTCATCGTGCTGCGGCGCACCCGGCCCGACCTGCACCGCGCCTTCCGCGTGCCGCTGGTGCCGTTCGTGCCGATCCTCTCGGCGCTGGCCTGCATCTACCTGATGCTCAACCTCCCGGCCGACACCTGGGTGCGCTTCGCCGTCTGGATGGCGCTGGGCTTCGTCATCTACTACGCCTACGGGCGCCGCCACAGCCGCCTGGCCGGCGCCGAGGGCGAGGCCGCCGCCGCGCGGGCCGCCGCCGACCGGGAGGCCCGCCGCAGCGTCCGCTGACCCGGAGGGGTGAGGCCGCTCCGCCCGGACTCCAGCGCGCGGGCGCGCGCGACGACCTGACCGGTGACCGACGTCCCCGGCCAGGAGCAGATCCGTGGCGACCAGCGTCCTCGACGCCCCCCTCCCGACCCGCGTGCCCGGGCACCCCGCCCGGTGGCCGGTGACGGTCCTGCTGCTGGCGGCCGTCTCCGTCCTGCAGGCCCTCGCCCTGCTCGCCGCGGGGCTCACCGGCCTCGACGGGCTGATGACGGCGACCCCGCGGCCCTCCGGGGTGCTCGTCGCCGCCGTCCTCGGCGGGCTGGCCGGCTGGATCGTGCTGTGCGCGGCCGGCGGGCTGGCCGTCCTCGACGGCTCCGGCCGGCGGCTCCCGGCCGGCGTCGCCGGCGCCGAGCTGCTGCTGGTCGCCGGGCTCACCGTCGCCGCCGGGACGACGTCCCTCGACCCGCCGACGACGCTGCCGCTGCCCGCGCTGGCGCTGCTGGCCCTCGCCGTCCCGGTGGGCAAGCTGCTGCTGGTGTCGGCGCCCACGACCGTGGCCTGGGCGGCCGCCGCCCCGCCGCGGGGCCGTCCCCGGCCGGCCCCGGTGGCCCACCCGCGGCTGCGGCTGGCGACCGCCGCCCTCGTCGGCGTGGCCCTCGGCGCCCTCGCCCTGACCACCCCGGTGGGCGGCGAGCCGCCGGCTCCGGCCGCCGTCTCCGGTCACTGACCGACCCGGCCGACCCGGCTCACTACGCTCGGCGGTGTGAGTGATCGGCACATCCTGACCGCGGTGGCCTGGCCCTACGCCAACGGCCCCCGGCACATCGGCCACGTCTCCGGCTTCGGCGTCCCCTCCGACGTCTTCAGCCGCTACCACCGGATGGCCGGTGACCGGGTCCTCATGGTCAGCGGCACCGACGAGCACGGGACCCCGATCACCGTCGCCGCCGACGCCGAGGGGGTGACGCCGCGCGAGATCGCCGACCGCAACAACCGGGTCATCGTCGGCGACCTGCAGGCGTTGGGCCTGTCCTACGACCTGTTCACCCGCACCACGACGGTCAACCACGCGCGGGTCAGCCAGGAGATCTTCCTCGGGCTGCTCAAGAACGGGTACGTCTTCCCGCAGACGACGCTGGGCGCCATCAGCCCGTCGACCGGCCGCACCCTGCCCGACCGCTACATCGAGGGCACCTGCCCCATCTGCGGCTACGACGGCGCCCGCGGCGACCAGTGCGACAACTGCGGCAACCAGCTCGACCCCACCGACCTGATCAACCCGGTCAGCCGGATCAACGGCGAGACGCCGCGCTTCGTCGAGAGCGAGCACTACTTCCTCGACCTGCCCGCCTTCACCCGGGCCCTCGGCGACTGGCTGGCCACCCGCGGCAGCTGGCGGCCCAACGTCCTCAACTTCAGCCGGAACCTGCTCGAGGACCTCAAGCCGCGCAGCTACACCCGCGACATCGACTGGGGCGTGCCGGTGCCGCTCGACGGCTGGCGCGACCGGCCCGACAAGCGCATCTACGTGTGGTTCGACGCCGTCGTCGGCTACCTGTCGGCGTCCATCGAGTGGGCCCGCCGCTCCGGCGACCCCGAGGCGTGGCGGCAGTGGTGGCAGACGCCGGACTCCGACGCCTACTACTTCATGGGCAAGGACAACATCGTCTTCCACGCCGAGATCTGGCCCGCGCAGCTGCTGGGCTACAACGGCGAGGGCGACCGCGGCGGCTCGCCGGGTCCGCTGGGCCGGCTCAACCTGCCCACCGAGGTGGTCTCCAGCGAGTTCCTCACCATGGAGGGCCGCAAGTTCTCCTCCTCGCGGCAGGTGGTCATCTACGTCCGCGACTTCCTCGCCCGCTACGACGCCGACGCGCTGCGCTACTTCATCGCCGTCGCCGGGCCCGAGACGCAGGACACCGACTTCACCTGGTCGGAGTTCAAGCGCCGCAACAACGACGAGCTGGTCGCCGGCTGGGGCAACCTGGTCAACCGCACCGTGTCGCTCGCGGCCAAGAACGTCGGCGCCGTCCCCACGCCGGGCGAGCTGACCGACGCCGACCGCGCGCTGCTGCAGGCGACCCGGGGTGCGTTCGCGCCGATCGGGGACCTGCTGGCCCGCAACCGGCAGAAGGCGGCGGCCACCGAGGCCATGCGGGTGGTCGGCGAGGCCAACAAGTACCTGTCCGACCAGGCGCCGTGGAAGCTCAAGGAGGACCCGGCCCGCCGCGACACCGTGCTGCACACGGCGCTGCAGGCGGTCAGCGACTGCAACGCGCTGCTCACCCCGTTCCTCCCGCACTCCGCGCAGAAGGTGCACGAGCTGCTCGGCGGGACCGGCGTGTGGTCGCCGGCGCCGCGCGTCGACGAGGTCACCGACCTCGACGACGGCTCGCCGTACCCGGTCATCACCGGCGACTACGACGCCGCGCAGGCGGTCTGGGCCTCCCGCCCGCTGTCCCCGGGGGTGCCGCTGAGCCCGCCCACGCCGGTGTTCAGGAAGCTCGACGAGTCGATCGTCGCCGACGAGCTGCGTCGGCTGGACGAGGGCGAGTGAGCCGCTCGGCGAGTGCCCGCGCCAACCGGCGGGGCGAGCCCCCGCCGTCCCCGGAGCCGCTGCCCGCGCCGGCCGTCGACAGCCACACCCACCTCGACATCGTGCTGTCCGGCTTCCGCAGCGACGAGCCCGTCGACGACGACGCCGTCGACGCGGAGATCGCCGCCGCGGCCGCCGTCGGGGTGCCGCGGCTGGTGCAGGTCGGCGTCGACGTGCCCTCCTCGCGGTGGTCGGCGGGGCTCGCGGCGCGCCACGGCAACGTGCTCGCCGCCGTCGCCGTGCACCCCAACGAGGCCGGCACCGGAGCGGCGACCGACGACGCCCTCGCCGAGATCGACCGGCTCGCGGCGATGCCCCGGGTGCGCGCGGTGGGGGAGACCGGCCTCGACCGGTACCGCACCGGACCGGAGGGCTGGGCGGCGCAGGAGGCGTCGTTCCGCGCCCACGTCCGGATCGCCAAGGAGCGCGGCGTCGCGCTGGTCGTCCACGATCGCGACGCCCACGAGGAGATCCTCCGCGTCCTGGACGACGAAGGGGCCCCCGAGCACACCGTCTTCCACTGCTTCTCCGGCGACGCGGCCTTCGCGCGGGCCTGCGTCGAGCGCGGCCACGTGCTGTCCTTCGCCGGCACGCTGACCTTCGGCAACGCCGGCTACCTGCGCGAGGCCGCGGCGCTGACGCCGCTGGAGCAGCTGCTCGTCGAGACCGACTCGCCGTTCCTCACGCCCGTCCCGCACCGCGGCCGGCCCAACGCCTCCCGGCTGGTGCCGCACACCGTCCGGGCTCTGGCCGAGGTCACCGGGGTGGAGCTCGCGCAGCTGTGCGACGCCCTGACCGCGAACGCCGAGCGGGTCTTCGGCAGCTGGTAGCACCGAGCGGACCGGTGCGGCCCCCGGGCGAGGCACACTGTCTGTGTGGGCCGCCTCATCGCCGTCGTCCTCTTCATCGCCGTCCTCGTGCCCGGCGTGCTGCTGGCGCGGGCGTGGGCGCTGGCCTCGGGCCGCCGCGCGGTCGCCTCGGCCGCCGTCGACTTCACCACCCCCACCCGCGAGGGCGTGGCCACCGTGCAGCGGCAGGCCCAGCACGGCCGCCGGGTGCGGCGGGTCGGCCTGCTCCTCGGGCTGGTCGCCGTCGTGGCCAGCGTCGTGGTGTTCGCCGAGGCGTCGGTCTTCCTGTGGCTGCCGGCCCTGGTCGCCGGCCTGCTCGCCGGCGTGGTGCTCGCCGAGGCCACCCGCCCGCGCCCGCGCTGGCGGCTGTCCGAGCCCGCGCGCCGGCCGCGCCGCAGCGAGCAGATCTCGCTGTGGCTGCTCTGGACGATGCGCGCCGTCGTCGTCGCCGAGATCGCCGTCGCGGTCTTCATGTGGCAGCGCGGGGAGCTGTCGGACCCGGTCGGCTGGACCGCCGTCGCCGTCCCGCTCGTCGCCTGGCTGCTCGCCGAGGTGGCGCTGCTGCGGGTGCTCCTCCGGCCGCTGCCGGCCGACGGCGCCGACGTCCCCGTCGACGAGGCGCTGCGCACCTGGACGGCCCACCTGGTGAGCGCGGCGACGAGCGTGCTGGCCCTGCTGCCGCTGGGCACGCTGCTGCTGGTCGGGGGCATCGACCTCGGCGACCGGGTGACCGAGCGCGTCGACCTGGTACCGGTCGCCCTGGTGGCCGGCGGGTTCGCGGGGCTCGCGGCCGGTCTCGCCGTGGCCGGCTTCCTGCTCACCTGGCTGCGGCCGGTGCAGATCAGCGAGCGCGCCCTCGCCGGCTGACCTCCCCGGTCGCCCGACCGGGTGGACCGCGGGTGAGCTCGCTCACCTGGTAGCCGCACCGAACACAGTCGTCACACACGTCACGGACGGCGCGCCCGTCACTGACCGTGTCGGCGCGGCGCCGTATCGACATCTCGGCCCGGTGGTTGACTCCGCACGCACCGAAGCCACCCGCACCGCGCTCGTTATCGTGTCGTGACCGACCTCCGGGATGGGGACCCACCCGGGCGGCTCCCACGGCCCCGGGGTCCCCCTGGCGCCGGCTGCCGCCTGCGCGTGGATCGCCGCTCCGGTCCCCCTCCCCGTGAGAGAACCGTGCCCCGAACGCTGAAGCTCGCCCTCTTCGCCCTGGTCCTGACCGGACTGGTGGGCGGCTCGCTCGCGTGGTTCGCCGCGCAGAAGTCGCTCACCCTCACCGTCGACGGGCAGGCCCGCGAGGTCCGCACGTACGCCGACACCGTGGGCGAGGTGCTGGCGGAGGAGGGTCTGGAGACGCAGTCGCACGACGTCGTCCTGCCCGCGGCCGACGCCGAGGTGGGCGACGGCGACACCGTGGTGGTCAACCGCGCCCGCCCGCTGCAGCTCACCGTCGACGGTGTCAGCAGCGAGGTCTACGTGACCGCGCTGTCGGTCGACGAGGCGCTCGAGCAGCTCGGCTACCGCTCCGAGGGGATGGTCCTGTCGGCCAGCCGCAGCGAGCGGCTCCCGCTCGACGGCATGTCGCTGTCGATCAGCACGCCCAAGGACGTCACCCTCGTCGTCGACGGCGCCACCCGCGTGGTCACCACCACCGCCGCCACCGCCGGTGACCTCCTGGCGGAGCAGGGCGTGACCCTCGGCGAGCACGACCGCACCAGCCTCTACCCGAGCCAGCCGCTGCTGGCCGCCATGCACCTGCAGGTCTTCCGCGTGCAGGTCACCGAGCAGGTCGTCACCACCCCCGTGCCGCACCGCACCGTCGAGACCGAGGACCCCGAGGCCCTCGAGGGCGAGGAGACGATCACGCAACGGGGCGTGGACGGCGAGCAGGCCACCACCTTCCGGGTCACCGTCGTCGACGGCGTGGAGACCGCCCGCGAGCAGCTGGCCACCAGCGTCACCGTCCCGCCGGTCGACGAGCTGGTCAGCGTCGGCACCAAGGAGCGCCCGGCGCCCTCGGGCGGGGTCCCGGCCACCGCCGACGGGCTCAACTGGGCGGCCCTGGCGCAGTGCGAGTCCGGCGGCCGGCCGAACGCGGTCAGCGCCACCGGCAAGTACCACGGTCTCTACCAGTTCTCGGTCGGCACGTGGCAGGCGGTCGGCGGCACCGGCCTGCCCTCGCAGGCCTCGCCCGAGGAGCAGACGATGCGCGCCCAGATGCTCTACGCCCGCTCCGGTGCTGGCCAGTGGCCGCACTGCGGGCCGCGGCTGTTCAGCTGAGGTCCACCCGCTGAGCACCCCCGAGCAGACCGACGGGCTGCTGGGCCCGGCCGCCATCCGCGACCTGGCCCAGCAGCTCGACCTGCGCCCGACCAAGACCCTCGGACAGAACTTCCTGCACGACGCCAACACCATCCGGCGGATCGTGCGGACCGCGGGGCTGCGGCCCGACGACGTCGTCCTCGAGGTCGGCCCCGGCCTCGGCTCGCTGACCCTCGGCCTGCTGCCCGCCGCCGCGGCCGTCACCGCCGTGGAGATCGACCCCCGGCTGGCCGCCCGGCTGCCGGCCACGGTGGCCGAGCGGAGGCCGGACCTGGCCGGCCGGCTGACCGTCGTCGAGGCCGACGCGCTCCGGCTCACCGACCTGCCGGGACCCCCTCCCACGGCGCTGGTGGCCAACCTGCCGTACAACGTGGCCGTGCCCGTGCTGCTGCACCTGCTGGAGCTGCTGCCCTCCCTGCGGCGCGCCCTGGTGCTCGTGCAGGCCGAGGTGGCCGAGCGGCTGGCCGCCCCGCCCGGCAGCCCCGCCTACGGCGTCCCGTCGGTGAAGGCCGCCTGGTACGGCACCGCCCGCCGCGCCGGCAACGTCGGCCGCCGCGTCTTCTGGCCCGAGCCCAACGTCGACTCCGGCCTGGTCGCCCTCGACCGGCACGACCCGCCGCCCGGCGACCGCGCCGCCACCTTCGCCGTCGTCGACGCCGCCTTCGGCATGCGCCGCAAGGGGCTGCGCGCCGCCCTCGCCGGCTGGGCGGGCAGCCCGGCCGCCGCCGAGGCGCGGCTGCGCGCGGCCGGCATCGACCCGGCCACCCGCGGTGAGCGGCTGTCGGTGGCCGACTTCGCCCGGCTGGCGGCGACCGCACCGTGAGCCGGTCGTCGTGAGCTGGTCGTCGTGAGCTGGTCGTCGTGAGCTGGTCCTCGCCCGGCGGCGCCGGGCACAGCCGGGTCGACGGCGCGGTCACCGCCCACGCGCCGGCCAAGGTCAACGTCTCCCTCGCCGTCGGCCCGCTGCGCGACGACGGGTTCCACGACCTGCAGACGGTGTACCTGGCCGTGTCGCTGCTCGACACCGTCACCGTGCGCCGTGGCGAGGGCCTGTCGGTCGCGGTGAGCGGCGAGGGCACCGGTGGCCCCGACCCGGTGCCCACCGACCGGCGCAACCTCGTCTGGCAGGCCGCCGAGCTGCTCGCCGAGCACGCCGGCGTGGCCGCCGACGCCGCGATCGAGGTGCACAAGACGATCCCGGCCGCCGCGGGGCTCGCCGGCGGCAGCGCCGACGCCGCGGCCACCCTGGTCGCGCTCGACGCGCTGTGGGGGACCCACGCCACCCGCGGCGACCTCACCGGCCTGGCCGCCCGCCTCGGCAGCGACGTCCCCTTCAGCCTGGCCGGCGGGGTGGCGCTGGGCAGCGGCCGCGGCGAGCTGCTCACGCCCGTGCTGGCCCGCCGGCAGTGGCACTGGGTGCTCGGCATCGCCGACGGCGGCCTGTCCACCCCCGCCGTCTACGCCGAGCTCGACCGGCTGCGTGCCGCGGGCCGGGTGCCCGACGGGACGAGCGCGCCCCCGTCGGAGCCGGTGCTCGCCGCGCTGCGCAGCGGGCCGGCCCCCGCGCTGGCCGCCGCGCTGGCCAACGACCTGCAACCCGCGGCGCTCTCGCTGCGCCCGTCGCTGCGGCGCGCGCTGCGGGCGGCCACCGGCGCCGGCGCGGCGGCCGCGCTGGTCAGCGGCTCCGGGCCCACCGTGGCCGCCCTCGCCGACGACGAGGACGCCGCGCTGCGGCTGGCCGCCGCCCTGGCGGGGGAGGGCGTGTTCCGCACCGTGCGGGTGGTGCACGGGCCGGTGCCGGGCGCGCGCCTGGTCGGCTGAGGGCCCCTCAGGCCCGGCCGGGACCGGTCGTGCGCAGCGTGGGCCAGGGGTCGAGGCGGGACAGGCCGGAGAACGCGAGGTCCACCAGCCGCGCGGCGACCTCCTCCTTGGCGGGGGAGCGGTGCTCGAGCCACCACTGGCCGACCAGCGCCACCATGCCGACCAGCGCGGAGCTGTAGAGCCCGGCCAGCGCGGGGTCGTAGCCGCGGCCGGCGAACTGCCCGGCCAGGATGTGCTCGACCCGGCGGGCGAGCTCGCCGAGCAGCGAGGAGTAGGTGCCCGAGCCCGGCACGTCGCGGGAGAGCACCCGGAAGCCCTCGGTGTCGTCCTCGACGTAGTCCAGCAGCACCAGCGCCGCGCGCTCCAGCAGCGTCCGCGGCCCGCCCTCCTGCGCCAGGGCCGCGGTGAACCGGCTCAGCAGCTGCTGCATCTCCCGGTCGACGACGGCGGCGTAGAGACCCTCCTTGCCGCCGAAGTGCTCGTAGACGACGGGCTTGCTCACCTCCGCGCGGACTGCGAGCTCCTCGATCGACGTCGCGTCGTAGCCGCGCTCAGCGAACACGGCACGGCCGACCGCGACCAGCTGCTCCCGCCGCTGCGCGGCGCTCATCCGCACGCGTGGCCGGGGCACGCGGTCCCCGGGGGACACCGTTGTCCTGCCGGCCCGTCAGGCCGCGGCCGGCTCGGCCGCCTGCCGCTTGGCGGCCAGGCGCACCGGGTCCGGCCACTTCACCGAGTGTGCCCAGCCGAGCTTCTCGAAGACCCAGATGACGCGGGCGCTGATGTCGACCTGCCCGCGCAGCACGCCGTGCCGGGCGCAAGTGGGGTCGGCGTGGTGCAGGTTGTGCCAGGACTCCCCGGCGCTGAGGACGGCCAGCGGCCAGAAGTTGGTGGCGCGGTCGCGCGAGGCGAAGGGCCGGCTGCCCACCACGTGGCAGATCGAGTTGATCGACCAGGTGACGTGGTGCAGCAGGCCGGTGCGCACCAGGCCGGCCCAGAAGAAGGCGGTCCAGGCGCCCATCCAGCTCTGCGTCACCAGGCCGCCGATCACGGCCGGGAGGGCGAGGCTGAGGAACGCCCACAGGCTGAACAGCCGGCTGGTGATCCGCAGGCCGCGGTCCTTCAGCAGGTCGGGGGCGTAGCGGGCGGCGTTGGTCTGCCTCCGGTCGAACAGCCAGCCCAGGTGGGCGTGCCACATGCCCTTGAGCAGCGCCCGGGCGTCGGTGCCGTAGCGCCACGGCGAGTGCGGGTCGCCCTCGCGGTCGGAGAACGCGTGGTGCCGCCGGTGGTCGGCCACCCACTGCACCACCGGGCCCTGGACCGCCATGCACCCGACGACCGCCAGCGCGATGCGCAGCGGCCGCCTCGCCTTGAACGAGCCGTGGGTGAAGTAGCGGTGGTAGCCCACCGTCACCCCGAGCAGCGGGACGAAGTAGAAGGCGGCGAACAGCGCGACGTCGAGCCAGGACAGCCCCCAGCCCCACACGACCGGGACGATGGCCGCCAGTGCGACGAAGGGGACGACGACGAAGACGTAGAGGACCAGCTGCTCGAGGTGGCCCTTCTCCTTGCCGTAGGCGTTCGCCGGGAGGCCGGCGTCGGGATCGGCGGGTCGGAAGGCCGTCGGCCGGGTCAGGGAGGGGGCGGACACGAGCGGGGAGCCTCCAGGAGTGGGGTCCGTCGCGGGTCGCGCGTCTGCTGCACGACCGGCGGCTGGGTGGTGCGTAACCTACGTCACCGTAGGGAGACGCGCCGCCCGGGCCCGGTCCGGGGAGGCGTGCCCGCCCCCGGCACGGCCCCTAGGCTCGGGCCGGCGGTGCCGTGCGGGGACGGTGCCGCGGTGGGGGATGGGGTAATCGGCAGCCCGCCGGCCTTTGGAGCCGGGAGGTCTCGGTTCGAGTCCGAGTCCCCCAGCAGCGTCCCCCTGCCGCCGTCCCCCCAGCCGCGTTCCGAGCAGCGCCGGTGCGTCCACCGGCGGCCCCACCCGTCGGAGGAGATCCGTGAGCCCCCAGCAGGCAGTTGCCGCCGTCGTCGTCCTGGCCGCCGGCCAGGGCACCCGGATGCGGTCGGCCACCCCGAAGGTCCTGCACGAGCTCGGCGGGCGCTCGATGCTCGGCCACGTGCTGGCCGCCGCCGCGCCGCTGGGCGCCGGCACCACGCTGGTGGTCGTCGGGTCCGGCCACGAGACCGTCGAGGAGCACCTGGCCGCCGTCGCGCCCGGCGCCCGGACGGTGCTGCAGGAGCAGCAGCTCGGGTCCGGGCACGCCGCCCGGGTGGCCGTGGACGCCGTCCCCGACCTGCAGGGGCCGGTCCTCGTCGTCAACGGCGACGCCCCGCTGCTCACCGCCGGCACGCTGGAGTCGCTGGTGGCGGCCCACACCGCGGCCGGCAGCGTCTTCACCGTCCTCACCGCGGAGGTCGACGACCCGACCGGGCTGGGCCGGATCGTGCGCGACGGGCGCGGCGCACCCCGGGCGATCGTCGAGGAACGCGACGCCACCGCCGAGCAGCGGGCGCTGCGCGAGGTCAACGCGGGCGTGTACGTGGCCGACGCCGGCACGCTGCGGCGCGTGCTCGCCGGCCTGGCCACCGACAACGCGCAGGGGGAGCAGTACCTCACCGACGCCCTCGCCCCGCTGGTCGACGGCGGCGCGCCGGTCGCCGCGGTCCGCGCCGCGGACCCCACCGACGTGCTGGGCTGCAACGACCGCGTCGAGCTCGCCGCCCGCCGCCGCACGCTCAACGACCGGGTGCTCGACGCGCTGATGCGCGGCGGCGTCACCGTCGTCGACCCCGCCACCACCTGGGTCGACGTCACCGCCGACGTCGCGCCCGACGCCCTGCTCGAGCCCGGGGTGCAGCTGCGCGGGACGACGTCGGTGGCCGCCGGCGCCGTCGTGGGGCCCGACACCACGCTCACCGACTGCACCGTGGCGGAGGGGGCGCGCGTCGTCCGGTCGCACTGCGAGGGCGCCGTCGTCGGCCCCCGGGCCTCGGTCGGCCCGTTCAGCTACCTGCGGCCGGGCACCCGGCTGGCCGCGGGCACCAAGGTGGGCGCCTTCGTCGAGACCAAGAACGTGCAGGTGGGCGAGGGGTCGAAGGTGCCGCACCTGTCCTACGTCGGCGACGCGACCATCGGCCGCGGCGCCAACATCGGCGCGGCCACGGTGTTCGTCAACTACGACGGCGTGGCCAAGCACCACACGACGATCGGCGACGACGTGCGCGTCGGGTCCGACACGATGCTCGTGGCGCCGGTCACCGTGGGTGACGGCGCATACACGGCGGCGGGGTCGGTGATCACCCAGGACGTGCCCCCGGGCGCCATGGGTGTCGCGCGGGCGCGGCAGCGGAATGTGGCAGGCTGGGTGCAGCGGCGCCGTCCCGGGACAGCCGCCGCCCGGGCCGCCGCAGCGGCCGGACACGAAGGGGCCGAGGTGGCCGGCACCGGTGCCGACGCCGCCGAGTAGGGCAGGCCGGCCCGACCGATCCGACGACCAGGGGTAGACGAGCCGATGAGCGCGATCCGGCAGACCACCAGCAAGAGCCTGATGCTCTTCTCCGGCCGGGCGTACCCGGAGCTGACCGCCGAGATCGCCGGTCACCTCGGGGTCACGCCGACGCCGACGGCGTCCTACGAGTTCGCCAACGGTGAGCTGTTCGTGCGCTTCGAGGAGTCGGTGCGCGGCTGCGACGCCTTCATCGTCCAGAGCCACGCCGCGCCGATCAACACCTGGCTCATGGAGCAGCTGCTCATGGTCGACGCCGCCAAGCGCGCCTCGGCCAAGCGGATCACCGTCGTCGTCCCGTTCTTCCCCTACGCGCGGCAGGACAAGAAGCACCGCGGCCGCGAGCCCATCTCCGCCCGGCTGGTCGCCGACCTGTTCAAGACCGCCGGTGCCGACCGGCTGATGACCGTCGACCTGCACACCGCGCAGATCCAGGGCTTCTTCGACGGCCCGGTCGACCACCTCTTCGCCCTCGACCTGCTCGTCGACCACGTCAAGGAGCGCTGGGGCGACCGCGACACCACCGTCGTGTCCCCGGACTCCGGGCGGGTGCGGGTCTCCGAGCGCTGGAGCGACAAGCTCGGCGGGGTGCCGCTGGCCTTCATCCACAAGACCCGCGACCCGATGAAGCCCAACGAGGTCGTCGCCAACCGCGTCGTCGGTGAGGTCGAGGGCCGGGTCTGCATCCTGGTCGACGACATGATCGACACCGGCGGCACCATCGTGAAGGCCGCCGAGACGCTGTTCGACGCCGGCGCCGCCGACGTCATCGTCTGCGCCACGCACGGCGTGCTCTCCGGCGCGGCGGTCGACCGGCTGAAGAACAGCAGGGTCAGCGAGGTCATCGTCACCAACACGCTGCCCATCGAGCCGGAGCGCCAGTTCGACAAGCTGACCGTCCTGTCGATCGCGCCGCTGCTGGCGCGGGCGATCAAGGAGGTCTTCGAGGACGGCTCGGTCACCAGCCTCTTCGGCGGCGCCAGCTGAGCGGGCCGGTCAGCGCGTGAAGGCGCGCGGCAGGCAGGCGAGCTGACGCTCGTCGAGACCGCGGGAGGCCAGCTCCCGCTGGCGCTCGGTCACCCGGGGCACGGGCAGCGTGGTCATCGGCGTGCGCGAGGTGTACGTGAAGGTCACCGAGCAGCGGTCCCGGCGCACCGGGGGCATCGCCCGGTGGAAGACCGACCGGGTGTCGGCCACCACCGCCGTCCACGTCGGCCCCGTCGCCTGCCGCCACTCCTCCTCGGGCACGTGCCGCCGCATGCCGTCGTCGCTGACGAAGCCGGTGACGTAGCGCAGCTCCCGGGTCAGGCGCTCGGTGTGCCGGCGGGAGACGTACTCGAACGGCCCCCCGTCGAGGTCGACGTCGTTGAGCCACACCAGGATCTTGAACATCCGGTGGTCCTCCACGTCGCGGTGCCACTGGCGCACGCCGACCGGCCGCGCGGTCGCGTGCTCGCACCGGACGTCCGCGCCGTAGTAGCGGACCGGGAGGCCGAGGTGGGCCTCGGCGAGGTCGAGCAGCTCCCTCTCCAGCCCCCACTGCCAGACGCCGGGCGTGGCCAGCACGTCGTCGAGGGGCGGCCGGCTGGTGTCGGCGCCCGGGACCGCGTGCCGCGCCGTGTCGGCGGTCAGCGACTCCAGCCCCGCCCGCAGCTGCGCGGTGCCGGGCAGGCCCAGGCGGTCGAGGGTGGTGACGCACACGCCCTCCTCGCGGAGCGCGGTGAGGACGTCGGCGCGGCCGTCGGCGAGGACGGGGACGTGCGGCCGGTGCCGCTGCAGGCGCCGGCGGTACCGCCGCGCGGACAGCTCCCGGGCCGGGGCGACCCGTCCCAGCACCTCCCGCTTGACCCGGTTCCCGGCGCGGACGGCGACATCCAGCACGGCGTTCCTCCACGAGCGTGTCGGCCCTCCCGGCCGGAGGGCGCCTCCCAAGATCGCCGGGCACGCTAGCGAGGGCCGTCGGCGTGGCGCGACCCCCGTCGCCACCGTCAGGCGGACGTTCTCGTCCGGTCAGCGACGGGCGGTCCGCGACGGGCACCCCGGCCCGTCGCGTAGGATGGGCAGTCGCCCGGCGAGGGAGCGGCCCGTCCGACTCCGTGATCGACGTGCGTGTGCTCCGACCGAGGTGTGCCGCGCGCGGCCGCCGGCACACCGGCCGATCCACCTGAGGAGCACACCGTGGCTGACCACCGCCTCGTCGCCGAGGCCCGCACCGAGTTCGGCAAGGGCAGCGCCCGCCGGACCCGCCGCGCGGGCCGCATCCCCGCCGTCCTGTACGGGCACGGCCAGGACGTCGTCCACCTGTCGCTGCCGGCCCGCGAGTTCGCCGCGGTCCTGCGCAACGGCGGCGCCAACGCCCTGATCACCGTCGTCCTCGACGGCACCGAGCAGCTCGCGCTCACCAAGTCGGTGCAGCGCGACCCGCTGACCCGCGTGCACGAGCACGTCGACCTCCTCGTCGTCCGCCGCGGCGAGCGGGTCACCGTCGACGTCCCGGTGACCGTCGTGGGCGAGGCCGCCGCCGAGACCCTGGTCAGCGTCGAGCTGAACACCGTCTCGGTCGAGGCGCCCGCCACCGCCATCCCCGAGACCGTCGAGGTCGACGTCACCGGCCGCGAGGCCGGCAACGGCATCCACGCTGGCGAGCTGACCCTCCCCGGCGGGGCCACCGTGCTCACCGACGCCGAGGCCCTGGTCGTCAACGTCATGGCCGCCCCGACCGCCGAGCAGCTCGACGCCGAGCTCGCCGAGGCCGAGGCCGAGGCCGGCATCGAGCGCGAGGAGTCCGCGCCGGCCGAGGAGAGCACCGGCCTGGGCGACGTCGTGCCCGAGCCGCAGGCCGAGGGCGGCGGCGAGTCGATCGAGTCGACCGAGAACAGCTGAGGTCCCCGCTGACCGAGAGCACGTCCCGCAGGGGCGCCGGCGCACCCGCCGGCGCCCCTGCGGCGTCCCCGCCCTCCGCGGGCCCCTTCCTCGTCGTGGGGCTGGGCAACCCCGGTCCCGGCTACGCCGGCAACCGGCACAACGTCGGGGCGGTGGTGCTCGACGAGCTCGCCGCCCGCGCCGGCGTGCGGCTGTCCCCGGGCAAGGGCAAGCGCGCCCGCACCCTGATCGGCGAGGGCCGGCTGGCCGGCCGCCGCGTCGTCCTCGCCCGGCCGACGACGTACATGAACGAGTCCGGCGGCCCGGTGCGCGGGCTGCTCGACTACCACTCCATCCCGGCGACCGACCTCGTCGTCGTGCACGACGAGCTCGACATCCCCTTCGCCGCGGTGCGGCTCAAGCGCGGCGGCGGCGAGGGCGGGCACAACGGCCTGCGCTCGATCAGCCGGTCCACCGGCACCCGGGAGTACCTGCGGGTGCGGGTCGGCATCGGCCGCCCGCCGGGCCGCCAGGACCCCGCCGACTTCGTCCTCCGGGACTTCTCCGCGACCGAGCGCAAGGAGCTCGACCTGCTGGTCGCCGAGGCCGCCGACGCCGCCGAGGAGCTGCTGGCCTCCGGCCTGGAGGCGGCCCAGAACGTCGTCCACCCGCGCACCTGAGGTCCGCGCCCGGTCTCCCCATCGGGTGAACGGTCACGCTCCGCATTGACCCGGACGTGACTCTCTGTGAACGTCCTCCGTGCGTTCGGGGGACGCGAGCCGGTAGAGGCGCCACGACGGCGCACCGTGCGTGACTGCCGCCCCCCGTGCACACGTGGAGTGACGAGGGGGAGACCGTGCTGCTGGACCACCGAGGATCCGGACCGGGGAGCACCACGCGGGCGCTGCCGGTCCCGCGGCCGGCGCCCGAGTTGCCCGGCGGCGGCCTGCGGGCCGTCCGGCGGCCACCCGTCCGCCGCTGGGTCGGCCGCTACTCCGCCGCGCTGCACGTCCTCGACCTCGCCGCGGCCGCGCTGGCCACCGCCGCCGTGGTGCTGGCCGTGCCGGTGACCCCGGTCGCCGGCTCGCCGCTCGTCCTCACCGCGGGCGCGCTCGTGCTCGCCTGGCCCCTGCTGCTGCTGGCCACCGGCGCCCACGAGGAACGGGTGTTCGGCACCGGCAGCGACGAGTACCGGCGGGTCGGCCGGGCCGGCTTCCTGCTCCTGGCCCTGACCAGCGTCGCCGCCTTCGCCGGCGACCTCGGGCTCAGCCGCGGGCTCGTGCTGCCGGCGGTGCCGGCGCTCACCGTGCTCACCCTCGCCGGCCGCTACGCCGCCCGGTGCACGCTGCGCCGGCTGCGCGCGAACGGTGCCTGCACCAAGCGGGTCGTCGTCGTCGGCCGTGGCGGGGCCGTCGTCGAGCTGGCCACCGCCGTGACCCGCGAGAACTACGCCGGCCTCGAGGTCGTCGGTGCCTGCGTCACCCCGGAGAGCCGCACCCGCGTCGCCGAGGTGCTCGGCGTCCCGGTCAGCGGCCTCGACGACGTCGCCGCGACCGCCGAGCGGCTGGGCGCCGACACCGTCGCGGTCACCTCGGCCAGCGAGACCGCCGCCGAGTACCTGCGCCGGCTGTCCTGGCAGCTGGAGGGCACCGGCATCGAGCTGCTCGTCGCGCCCGGCCTCATCGAGGTCGCCGGCCCGCGGCTGCACATCCGCCCGTTCGAGGGGCTGCCCCTGCTGTCGGTCGAGCAGCCGCGCTTCGGCGGCTGGGGCCGGCTGGTCAAGGGCGGCGTCGACCGCGCCGTCGCGGCCCTGGCGCTGGTCGTGCTGGCCCCGCTGCTGCTGGGGCTGGCGCTGGCCGTGCGGCTGGACAGCCCCGGGCCGGTGCTCTACCGCCAGGAGCGGGTCGGGGTGAACGGCCGCCGCTTCACGATGCTGAAGTTCCGCAGCATGGTGGTCGACGCCGACCGCCAGGTGGAGGCGCTGCAGGCGGAGAACATCTCCGACGGGCTGCTGTTCAAGATGCGCACCGACCCGCGGGTCACCCGCGTCGGCCGCTGGCTGCGCCGGCTGTCCCTCGACGAGCTGCCGCAGCTGCTCAACGTGCTCGGGGGCTCGATGTCCCTCGTCGGGCCGCGGCCGCCGCTGCCGCGCGAGGTCGCCCGCTACGACTCCTCGGTCAGCCGGCGGCTGCTGGTCCGCCCCGGCCTCACCGGCCTGTGGCAGATCTCCGGCCGCAGCGACCTGTCGTGGGAGGAGTCGGTCCGCCTCGACCTGCGCTACGTCGAGAACTGGTCGCTGGCCCTCGACACGCTGATCCTCGTCAAGACCTTCCGCGCGGTGCTCAGCCGCTCCGGCGCCTACTAGCCGCACCGGCCTCCCCCTCCTCTCACCCCCGGCCCACCCCGGCGGGGGAGGAGGCGCGACCCCGCAGCTCCCTAGCGTCGATCCGCGCCCCGTGCGTGGAGCCGGCCGACCGCCGTGGCACCGACAGGAGGACGGACCGATGGACCGCTCGAGCACCGACCGCGTGAGCATCGCCCTCGTGGGCACCCGCGGGGTGCCGGCGCGCTACGGCGGCTTCGAGACCGCGGTCGAGGAGGTGGGCCGCCGGCTCGCCGACCGCGGCCACCGCGTCGTCGTCTACTGCCGCACTCCGCCCGGCGCGCAGGAGGAGCCCCCGGCCGAGCACCTCGGCATGGAACTGGTGCACCTGCCCGCCGCGCGCCGCCGGTCGCTGGAGACCCTCAGCCACACCGCCCTGTCGGTGCGCCACCTGCTCGCCCACCGCACCGACGCCGCCATCGTCTTCAACGCGGCCAACGCGCCGCTGCTGCCGGCCCTGCGCGCCGCCCGGATCCCCGTCGCCACCCACGTCGACGGCCTGGAGTGGCGGCGGGCCAAGTGGGGCCCGGTGGGGCGCCGGTACTACCGCGTCGCCGAGTCGCTGGCGGTCCGCTGGTCGGACGTGCTCATCGCCGACGCCGAGGGCATCGCGGAGTACTACCGCGAGGCCTTCGCCGCCCCGACGACGCTGCTCACCTACGGCGCCCCGCTCATCGCGCCCGGCGCGGACGAGCTGGCCCGGGTCGGCCTCGAGCCCGGCGGCTACCACCTGGTCGTGGCCCGGTTCGAGCCGGAGAACCACATCGACGTCATCGTCGAGGGCTACGCCGCCAGCGGGGCCACCAAGCCGCTGGTCGTGGTCGGCTCGGCGCCCTACGCCGACGAGTACACCCGCCGGGTGCACGCGCTGGCCGACGAGCGGGTCCGCTTCCTCGGTGGCGTCTGGGACCAGGAGCTGCTCGACCAGCTCTACGCCCACTGCGCCACCTACCTGCACGGGCACTCCGTGGGCGGCACCAACCCCTCGCTGCTGCGCGCGATCGGCGCCGGCGCGGCGGTCACCGCCTTCGACGTCGACTTCAACCGCGAGGTGGTCCGCGACTCGGGCCGCTTCTTCCGCACGCCGCAGGACGTCGCCCGGCAGCTGGCCGCCGTCGAGGCCGACCCCGAGGGCACCCGCCGGGCCGGCGAGCGCGCCCGCGTCCTCGCCCGGCGCTACGACTGGGACGAGGTCGCCGACGGCTACGAGCGGCTCGCCCGGCGCCTCGCCGCGCGCGACGTGCCCCGCCGGCGGCCCAGCGGCCGGCGCACCCCGACCGACGCGGACGCACCGGCCGGCCGGCCGGGCACCGCGACGCCGACCGCCGACGTGGTGCCGCTGCACCCGCCGGCGCGGTCACGGCACTGGGGACACGACGAGCACCTCCCGGCGGCCCAGCAGTGAGCCGGGGACGGCAGGAGGCGCTCCCGCGGGAGCGCGGAGGAGGGGGAACCGCAGTGTCGGAGAAGGAGCCGCGTCCGGCGGCGTCGTCGCCCAGGCGGCTGGTGCTCGCCCTGGCCGCGGTGGTGCTCGTCGCCGTCGTCGCCGTGGTGCTGCTGGTGCGCGGGGGCGGGACCGGGGACGGGGAGGACCCGGGCGGGTCCGCCGCCGCGCCGTCGTCGGCGACGACGGCGGCCGAGCCGTCGCTGGAGGCCACCGTCCCCGGGGCGGAGGCCAGCGCGCCCACCGAGGACGCGCAGCCCGTCGTCGACGAGCTGCCGCCCGGCCTGCCGCCGGTCCCGCTCGACCAGCCGGCCGACGCCGGGGACGGCGTCACCGCCACGGTCTCCTCGATCGAGGCCGTCGACGGCGTCGGCGCGGGCCGGGGCAACGTGTCCGGGCCGGCCCTGCGGGTGACCGTGCGCATCACCAACGGCACGCCCGAGGCGGTCGACCTCGGCGGCGTCGCGGTCGACCTGACCCACGGCGCCGACGCGGTGCCGGCGTCCCCGCTCGACGACCCGTCGCAGGCGCCGTTCGCGGGCTCGGTCGAGCCGGGGGCGACCGCGCAGGGGGTCTACGTGTTCCGCGTCCCGCCGGACGACCGCGACCCCGTCACGGTCTCCGTCGGCTACCGCGCCGGCGCACCCTTCATGGTCTTCACCGGCCCGGCCGCCTGAGGCCCCTCCGCCCGACGTCCGACCCGGGTCCCGGCTCCGGCCGGGGCCCTGGTCGACGTTCCCGCATCCATCACCCACGGTGATGAAGATCGGCTCCCGCCTGGCCGTTTCCTGCGCCGTTGTCGCCGTATCGGGGGATGGGGCCATCTCATCGTCACGCTTAGTGTTCATCCGCCTGGCCCGAGGACGGCCATGCGCTCCACGCGACACACGGGGGACCCACTCATGTCAGCACGCACGGCCGCCTCGCCGCGGGCACTCCTCGCCGGCCTCCTCGCGACCCTGCTCCTCGCCGGTGTCCTGGGCGGGGTGGTCCCCGGCACCGCCCGCGCGGACTGGGCGCCGCTGAACCCGGCCGCCCCCGCCACCCCGGCCACCGTGACGGCCGACGCGCTGCCCACCGTGCAGATCAACGGCGTCGTCTGGGCCCAGGCGGTCGTGGGCAACACCGTCTACGTCGGCGGTGACTTCACCCGGGCCCGCCCCGCCGGTGCCGCCCCGGGCACGTTGGAGACCCCCCGCAGCTACCTGCTGGCCTACGACATCCGCACCGGGGAGCTCATCTCCTCCTTCGCGCCGTCGCTCGACGGCCAGGTCCTGGCGATCACCGCCTCGCCCGACGGCTCGCGCATCTACGTCGGCGGCGACTTCGGCCGGGTCAACGGCCAGGTCCGCAGCCGGATCGCCGCCTTCAGCACCACCACCGGCCAGCTGGTGTCCGAGTTCCGGCCGGCCGTCTCCGGCCAGGTCATGGCCATCGCCGCGTCGAACTCGACGGTGTACTTCGGCGGCAGCGTGACCGCCGTGGGCTCGGTCGCCCGCACCCGCCTGGCCGCGGTGAGCGCCGCCACCGGCGCCCTGCTCACCTGGGCCCCGCAGCCGGGCCCCAACACCGGGACGAGCAACCACGTCATGGCGATGGTGCTCACCGGCGCCGACCAGCTGGTCGTCGCCGGCCGGTTCAACACCCTCAACGGCCAGGCGGCCACCGGCGTCGGTGCCCTGAACACCTCCACCGGCGCCACCCGGCCCTTCGCCGTCAACCAGCTGGTCACCAACAACGGGCCCAACGGGGCGATCAACAGCCTCACGGTCGCCAACGGCGTGGTCTACGGCACCGGCTACGACTACTTCGGCACGGGCAACCTCGAGGGCACCTTCGCCGCGCGGGCCGACGGCGGCACGCCGGTCTGGTTCGCCGACTGCCGCGGTGACCACTACTCCGTGCACGTGTCCGGCGGCGCCGTCTACACGGCCTCGCACGCCCACGACTGCGCCAACATCGGCGGCTTCCCCGAGCAGACGCCCGACCGCGTGCACATGTTCGGCAACGCGGTCTCCGTGGCGGCGACCGGGACGGTGCAGCGCATCAGCGAGCTGCGCAACAACACCCGGCTGGTCGGGCAGCCCGCCCCCTCCCTCCTCCCGTGGGACCCGGCCTTCCAGGCCGGCACCTTCACCGGCCAGTTCCAGGCCGGCTGGTCGGTCAGCGGCAACGGCGACTACGTCGTCTACGGCGGCGAGTTCCCCGTGGTGAACGGCGTCGGCCAGCAGGGCCTCGTCCGCTTCGCCGTCCCGGCCCTGGCGCCCAAGACGGTCGGCCCGGCCACCAGTCGGCCCTTCACGCTGACCCCCACCATGGTGCCCGGCGCCGTCCGGCTGAACTGGCCGTCGGTGACCGACCGCGACAACGAGAACCTGACCTACCGCGTGTACCGGGACACCGACACGTCCGCGCCGGTCTGCGAGGCGACCCGGCCGACGCGCTGGTGGGACCTGCCGACCTTCGGCTGCGTGGACACCGGCGCCGCGGCGGGCTCGCACCGCTGGCTGGTGACGGTCGGCGACCCCGCCGGCAACCGGCTCACCTCCTCCTGGGTCACGGCCACGGTGCCCGCCGCCAGCAGCGGCGCGAACCGCGCCTACGCCCGCGCGGTCGCGGCCGACGGCGCCCTGGACCACTGGTACCTCGGTGAGGCCTCCGGCAACATCGCCTACGACTACGCAGGGCCCCGCGACCTCACCGTCGGCGGCGGCGTGACCCGGCAGGCGGCCGGCGCCATCCAGGGCGACGCGAACACGGCGTCGGCCTTCAACGGCACCTCCTCGGGCTCGGCGTCCACCGGCACGGCCGTGCCGTCCCCGCAGGTCTTCAGCGTGGAGGCGTGGTTCCAGACCACCTCGACCGCCGGCGGCAAGATCATCGGGTTCGGTGACCGCACCAGCGGCCTGAGCGGCCTCTACGACCGGCAGGTCTACATGGACACGGCCGGCCGGGTGACCTTCGGCATCTGGAACGGCGCCCTGCAGCTGGTCACCAGCCCGACCGCCTACAACGACGGCCGCTGGCACCACGTGGTCGGCACCATGAGCCCCGCGGGCGTCTCCCTGTACGTCGACGGCGCCCTCGTCGGGACGAAGGCCGGCTCCTTCCGCGCCCAGCAGTTCACCGGCTACTGGCGGATCGGTGGGGACAACATGAACGGCTGGACCCCCGGCGGCGCCGCGTGGTTCAACGGCCGCATCGACGAGGTCGCCGTGTACCCCACCGCGCTCTCGCTGCAGCAGGTGTCCACCCACACCGCCCTCGGCCGCGGCCAGAACCAGGCCCCGACCGCGTCCTTCACCACCCAGGTCGCCGACCTCACCGCGCGGGTCGACGCCGCCGGCTCCACCGACCCCGAGGGCGTCCTCCGCTCCTACGCGTGGGACTTCGGCAACGGCGCCACCGCCACCGGGGTGACCGCGTCGCACACCTACGCGGCGCCGGGCACCTACACGGTGCGGCTGACCGTCACCGACGGTGGCGGCCTGACGGCCACGACCACCCGGACCGTCACCGTGACCGCGGCCCCGACCGGCCCCGGCTCCGTCGCGGCCGACTCCTTCGGCCGGGAGGTGGCCTCCGGCTGGGGGACCGCCGAGCGGGGCGGCGCCTGGACGACGACGGGTTCCGCGTCGGTGACCGGCGGTGCCGGCCGGCTCAGCGGCGCCCCGGGCCAGAGCACCTCGGCGGTGCTGCCGGCCGTCAACCGCACCGACGTGGCGGTGCAGGCGGCCCTGACGCTGCCCTCACTGGCCACCGGCGGCGGCACCTACGTCAGCCTGGTGACGCAGAAGGTCGGCCTCAACGACTACCGGGTCAAGCTGCGGTACCGCTCCGACGGGCAGGTCGAGGTCATGCTCGCCCGCACGGTGGCCGACACCGAGACCGTCCTCGGCGGCTACCAGCTGCCCGGCGGCTACGCCGCGGGCACCCCGCTGACGGTGCGGTTCGAGACCAGCGGCGGCGCGCCGACGACCCTCAAGGTCAAGGTGTGGCGGTCCGGCACGGCCGAGCCGACGGCCTGGGGCGTGACCCGGACCGACGACACCGCGACGCTGCAGCGCCCGGGCGCGCTCTCGCTGGAGACCTACGTCTCCGGCAGCGCGACGGCCGCCTCGGTGGTCCGCGTCGACGACCTGCGGGCCGAGCCGGCCGGCGCGGTGGTCGAGGTGCCCAACCAGGCGCCGGTGGCGGCGTTCACCGCGACCCCGACGCAGCTGACCGTGGCCGTGGACGGGTCGGGCTCGACCGACGACGCCGCGGTGACCGGGTACGCCTGGGACTTCGGTGACGGCGGCACCGCCACCGGGGCGTCCGCGTCGCACACCTACGCCGCGGCGGGCACCTACACGGTGCGGCTGACGGTGTCCGACGCCGCGGGCCTGACCGGGACCACCACCCGGTCGGTGACCGTCACCGCGCCGCCCACCGGCCCGCAGCCCGGCACGCCGATCGCGGCCGACGCCTTCGGCCGCGAGGTCGCCTCCGGCTGGGGGACGGCCGAGGTCGGCGGGGCGTGGACCACGTCCGGCACGACGTCGGTGACCGGCGGTGCCGGCCAGCTCAGCGGCGCCCGCGGCCAGGGCACGAAGGCGGTGCTGCCCGCGGTCAACCGGACCGACGTCGTCGTGCAGGCGACCGTGACGCTGCCGCAGCTCGCCACCGGCGGCGGCACCTACGTCAGCTTCGCCAACCGCCAGGTCGGGCTCACCGACTACCGGGTCAAGATGCGCTACCGCGCCGACGGCCAGGTCGAGGTCATGCTCGTCCGGATGGTCGACGACACGGAGACGATCCTGGGCGGCTACCTCCTGGCCGGCGGCTACAGCGCCGGCACCCCGCTCACGGTCCGCTTCGAGACCAGCGGCACGGGCACCACGACCGCCCAGGTCAAGGTGTGGCGGGCCGGCACGGCCGAGCCGACGGCCTGGGGCCTGACCCGGACCGACGACACCGCGGCCCTGCAGCGCCCGGGTGCGGTCGGGCTCGAGACCTACGTCTCCGGCAGCGCGACGGCCACCTCGGTGGTCCGCGTGGACGACCTGCGGGTCGACCCGGCCGGCACGACCAGCCCCTCGCCGACGCCGCAGAACCAGGCGCCGGTGGCGGCCTTCACCGCCACGCCCTCGGGCCTGACCGTGGCCGTGGACGGGTCGGGCTCCACCGACGACGCCGCGGTGACCGGGTACGCCTGGGACTTCGGTGACGGCGGCACCGCGACCGGGGCGTCCGCGTCGCACACCTACGCCGCGGCGGGCACCTACACGGTGCGGCTGACCGTGACCGACGCCGCGGGTCTGACCGGCACCACCACCCGGTCGGTGACCGTGACGGCCGCGCAGCCGCCGCAGAACCAGGCGCCGGTGGCGGCCTTCACCGCCACGCCCTCGGGCCTGACCGTGGCCGTCGACGGGTCGGGCTCGACCGACGACGCCGCGGTGACCGGGCACGCCTGGGACTTCGGTGACGGCGGCACCGCCACCGGGGCGACCGCGTCGCACACCTACGCCGCGGCGGGCACCTACACGGTGCGGCTGACCGTGACCGACGCCGCGGGCCTGACCGGGACCACCACCCGGTCGGTGACCGTCACCGCGCCGCCCACCGGCCCGCAGCCCGGCACGCCGCTGGCCGCCGACGCCTTCGAGCGCCAGGTCACCGGCGGGTGGGGCACGGCCGACACCGGCGGCCCGTGGGTCATCGGCGGCCCGGCGGCCAACGCCTCCGTCGCCGGCGGGCAGGGCCAGCTGCTGGTCCCGGCCGCGCAGTCGAACACGGCCGCCCTGACGCAGCTCTCCCGCCAGGACGTCGCGGTGCAGGTGGCGCTGACGCTGCCGCAGGCACCCACCGGGGGCGGCGTCTACGTCGGCCTGGCCACCCGCACGGTCGGCCTCACCGACTACCGGGCCAAGCTGCGGTTCCGTGCCGACGGCCAGGTCGAGGTCATGCTGGTCCGGACGGTGGACGACCAGGAGACGATCCTGGGCGGCTACCTGCTGCCCGGCGGCTACAAGCCCGGCACGTCGCTGACCGTCCGGTTCGAGAGCGCCGGCACCGGCACCACCACCCTGCGGGTCAAGGCGTGGACCACCGGCACCGCCGAGCCGGCGGCCTGGGCGCTGGTCCGCACCGACGACGCCGCGGTGCTGCAGCGCGCCGGCACGGTCCTGCTCGACCAGTACGTGTCGGCCTCCGCCACCGCCCCCACCGCCGTCCGGTTCGACCAGCTCTGGGTCGGCGAGGCCGGCACGGCACCGGCCGCACCGTGACCGACACCGCCGTCGTGTCACCGGAGAACACCCTCCGCCTCCGGGCCGCCGCTCCCCGCGGCGGCCCGGAGGGGCTGGGCCTGGTCGTCGTCAACTACGGCTCCAGCGCGCTGCTGCGCCGGAACCTGGCGGCGGCCGGGCCGCTCGGCCCGCACGTGCGCGTCGTGGTGGTGGACAACCACAGCACCGACGCCGAGCGCGCCGCGGTCACCGCGCTGGCCGCCGAGCACGGCTGGGAGCTGGTGGCGCTCCCGGACAACCGCGGGTTCGGCGCGGCCACCAACGCCGGGTTCGCCCGGGCCCGCGAGCTCGGCTGCGCCACCTTCTGCTGCCTGAACCCCGACGCCTCGGTGACCCCCGCGGTGCTCGAGGAGCTGCGCGTGGCCAGCCTGGCCGACCCGCTCGCGGTCATCGCCCCGCGCATCGTCGACTCGGCCGGGACGACGGTCTTCGCCGGCTCGACGCTGGGCCTGCGGGACGGCCGCACCGGCGCGCCGCACAGCCCCACCCGCTCGCGCGGGCCGGTCGAGGACTGGCTGACCGGGGCCTGCCTGGTCGTGTCGGCGGAGATGGCCGACCGGCTCGGCGGTGGCTACGACGAGGGCTACTTCCTGTACTGGGAGGACGTCGACCTCAGCCACCGCGCGCTGGCCGCCGGCGGCTCGCTCGTCGTCCGCACCGACCTCGTCGCCGTCCACGACGAGGGCGGCACGCAGGGGGAGCGCCGGGGCGAGGCCAAGTCCGACCTCTACTACCGCTACAACTGCCGCAACCGCCTGGTGTTCGCGGCGCGCAACCTGTCCCGCCGGCAGCTGCTCGGCTGGCTGCTGCGCACGCCGCGGGTCAGCTGGGAGATCCTGCTGCGCGGCGGCCGCCGTCAGCTCGTGCACTCGCCCCGCCCGCTGGCCGCCGCGGTCCGGGGCAGCCTCGAGGGCGCGGCGATCGCCCTCGCCGCGCTGGTCCGCGGCCCCTCATCCCCGCCCGTCGGGGTGAGGCGCGCGCCGGCTCCCCGGTGATGGGATGCGGGGCGTGACCGCCACGACCCCGGTGACCTCGACCTCCGGCCTGCCCGACCCGGGCGGCGTGCGGGTCACCGTCGCCGTCCCGACGTTCCGGCGCCCGGACGAGCTGCGCGACCTGCTGCCGCGGCTGCTCGAGCACGTGGCCGAGGTGACCGCCGGCGGCCGGTACGCCGCGGAGGTGCTGGTCGTCGACAACGACCCCGCCGGGACCGGTGCCGCGCTCGCGGCGGCCGTCCCCGGCGTCCGCGCCGTCGTCGAGCCCCGGCCGGGCATCGCCGCGGTGCGCAACCGGGCACTCGACGAGGCCGCCGGGTCGCGGCTGCTCGCCTTCATCGACGACGACGAGCGGCCCTGCGAGCACTGGCTGGCCGCGCTGCTGACCACCTGGGAGGACTCCGGCGCCGCCGCGGTGTCGGGGCGGATCCTGGCCGAGTACCCCGGTCCGGTCGACCCCTGGATCCTCGCCGGCCGCTTCTTCGTCCGCCGCCGGATGCCCACGGGCACCGCGATCGACGTGGCTGCCACCGGCAACCTGCTGCTCGACCTCGACCAGGTCCGCGCCGCGGGTACCCGCTTCGAGTCGGCCCTGGGCCTGGCCGGCGGGGAGGACACGCTGTTCAGCCGCTCGCTGGCGCACGCGGGCGCCCGCATGGTCTGGTGCGACGAGTCGGCCGCGGTCGACCGCGTGCCGGCCGAGCGGACGACCCGCCGCTGGGTGCTCACCCGCGCCTGGAGCCACGGCAACGCCACGGTGCTGACCGAGCTGCGGCTCACCGCCGGCACCGCCGCCCGGCTCCGGATCCGCGCCCGCGGCCTGGTGCGCGGGCTGGTCCGGATCGGCGGCGGAGGGGCCCGCTGGGTCCTGGGCCGGGGGACCGGCTCGGCGACCCACCAGGCCCGCGGGGCCCGCGCGCTCTTCCGCGGCCTCGGCATGGCCGGCGGCGCGCTCGGCGTCGTCTACGAGGAGTACGCCCGCGACGGGCGCAGGTGGCGCCTGGGCCGGGTCGCCCCCCGGTGAGCGCCACCCTCCTGGCCGCGCGGCGCCGCGCGCTGACGCTGGCGCGCCGGGCCGCCGGCCCCGTCGCCGGGTCGATCGTGTCGGTCCGGACGGCGGCGCCGTCGGTGGCGCTGACCTTCGACGACGGCCCGGAGCCCGGCGGCACCGACCGGGTGCTCGCCGCGCTGGCCGACGCCGGCGCCACCGCCACCTTCTTCGTGCTCCTGACCCGGGTGCGCCGGTACCGCTCGCTGTTCGACGAGGTCGTCGCGGCCGGCCACGAGGTGGCGCT
Organism: Geodermatophilus sp. SYSU D00766; assembly: GCF_054049915.1. Taxonomy (NCBI): domain Bacteria; kingdom Bacillati; phylum Actinomycetota; class Actinomycetes; order Geodermatophilales; family Geodermatophilaceae; genus Geodermatophilus; species Geodermatophilus sp. SYSU D00766. The sequence goes on along the minus strand of NZ_JBJGYI010000004.1, from coordinate 130,075 downwards.
GCACGGCGTCGACCACCGCCCGCTGCCCACGCTGCCGGCGCACGAGGTCGGGCCGCTGCTGCGCGCCGGCCGCGCCGAGCTCGAGGACGCCCTCGGCCGCGCCGTCCGCTGGCACCGCCCGCCCAACGGGCGGCAGACGCCGCGGACCTGGCGCGCGGTCACCGGCGCCGGGCTGACCCCGGTGCTGTGGGGGCCGACCACCTGGGACTGGCGGGACGTGCCGCACGAGCGGCGCCTGGCGAAGGCCCGGGAGGGGCTGCACCGCGGGGCGGTCGTGCTCGCGCACGACGGCTTCGCCGGCCCCGAGGACGGCGCCGACGACGGCCCGGCGCCGGTGCTGGACAAGGGCCGGCTGGTCCGCGAGGTGCTCGCCGGGTACGCGGCCGACGGGCTGCGCGCCCGGTCGCTGGGCGAGGTCCTGGCCGAGGGCGCCGCCGTCCGCGAGGCCCGCTTCGTCCGCTGAGGTCCCCCGGCCCCGCCGGGGTCTCAGCGGCGCAGGGCCGCCCGCGCCCGCCGGTAGGCGGCCACGTGGGCGCGCCCGGCGTCGTCCCACTCCCGCCGGGACAGGTCCGGCGCGGTCGCCGGGGGCTGCGCGCGCAGCCGGGCGAGCGTGCCGGTCAGGTGCGCGCCGGTCAGCGGCGGCGTGTAGGTGTGCACCCAGCCGGCCCCGACCTCCTCGGCCAGCCGGCGGTTGACCGCGTTGTCCGGCACGAGGACCGGGGTGTCGAGGGACAGCGCCGCCAGCGCCCCGCCGGAGTTGTGCATCTCGCGGTAGGGCAGCACCACGAGCTCGGCGCCGGTGATCTCACCGACCAGGTCGGCGTCGGGGACGAAGCCCAGGGACAGGCTGATCCGGGGGTCGGCCGCCGCCGCCTCCCGCAGCCGCTCGGCCAGCCCGTCGGACGTCGGCCGGCCGGCGATGCGCAGACTCAGCTCCTGGTCGGTCGTCTCGCCGAAGGCCTCCACCAGCCGGTCGACGCCCTTGTAGCGGCGCACCTGCCCGACGAAGGCGAGCCGGCCGGGGCGGCGGTCCCGGCGCGGGTGTGCGGCGTACCAGTCGCGGTAGTGGCCGTGCACGATCGTCTCCACGGGCGTGCCGGCGTCGAGCTCGGTGCTGTCGTTGATCCGGATCCGCGACGCGGTGACCCGCTCGGCCCACCGCAGCAGCACCCGCTCGCGCCGGGAGATGCCCTCGGGCAGCTCGAGGTTGTGCACCGTGCGCACCAGCGGCACGCGGGTGACCCGGAGGCGGAGCAGGAGGAGCACGAACAGCGCCTGGCGGACGAGCTTCTTCAGCGGGCCGTTGCCGTCGACGAGGATCTCCGGCCAGTGGGCGTGGAAGGCGTCGTAGCGGGCGGTCAGGGCCCGCCGCCAGGAGAAGGTGAGCACCCGCGTGCCGGGCACGGCGGCCAGGGCGTCCCGCAGCATCACGACGTAGGGGTTCGTCGTCTCCCGCGGCTCGGGGAAGGACTGCAGGACGGTGAGGGGCCGGCGCTGCGCGGCGGCCGGGACGTCGGCGCTCATGGCCGCGGGATCCTCCTGGGTCGGGGAAGGGGCGGGCCGGGCCGCCGGCACGGCGGTCACCGCCGGACCATCGAGCGGCCGAACGCGAGCACGCCCGCGAGGTCGGCCCGCACGGTGCGGGAGACGGCGGCCGCCAGGGCGAGCACCGCGGCCCCGGCGAGGACGGCGAGCAGCAGGACCACGGTGGTGGGCAGCGCCCCGGCGGCCAGGGTGACCAGCCAGGCGGCGACCCCGGCGGGGACCGCGCAGCCGAGGACGCGCAGCGCCCCGGCCGCGAGCGTCCGCCCGGGGAAGTCGGTGATCCGCGAGAGCCACCACAGCGACAGCGGCCACTCCAGGCAGGCCGCCAGCGCGTAGCCCGCCGCCACGCCGACGACCCCCCAGGCGCTGCCGGCCAGCACGCAGGCCAGGCGCAGCACCGAGGTGCCCACGGTGTAGCGGAACAGCTGGGCGCCCAGGCCGCGGGACAGGTAGACCCACAGGCCGACGAAGGCCAGCGTCTGGGACGCCGCGGCCACGGCGAGCAGCGCGAGGATCGGCGCGACCCCGGACCAGCGCGGTCCCAGCAGCAGCTCCACCAGCGGCCCGGCGGCCCCGGCCACCACGCCCAGCGAGACGACGATCGGGACGCCGAGGGCCAGCTGCCCGCGGCGCAGGTACTCGTCGAAGCGCTCGCGGTCGTCCTGCAGCCGCGCCAGCACCGGCAGGGCGACGGTGGTGGCGGGGGAGCGCAGCTGGTTCAGCGGGGTCATCAGCAGCTGGAAGCCGCGGTTGTACAGCCCGAGCGCGGCCGCGTCGAAGCGCAGGCCGACGGTGACCGTGTCGACGTTGTTGCCGGCGTAGTTGACCAGCTGGGTGCCCACCAGGTGCAGCCCCAGCGTCAGGAAGGGCCGCAGGCCGGGGGTGCGGCGCGGGCGGCCGGGCCACCAGCGCGCCGGGACGGCGACCAGGACCAGCAGGAGCGCGGACTGGACCAGCTGCTGGGCGACCAGCGCCCAGTACCCGGCCCCCAGCGCGGCCGCGGCGATCGCCACCGCCGCCGCGGTGGTCTGCGCGGCGACGTCGGCGGTCACCAGGGCCCCGAAGCGCATCTCGCGGGTCAGGGTCACCCGGTACTGGGTGGCCATCCCGTTGAGGACGAAGGTGGCCGACAGCGCACAGGCGATCCCGGTCAGCGCCGGGCGGTCGAACAGGCCGGCCAGCAGCCCGGAGCCGGCGACGACGACCAGGCACAGCAGCACGCCGATCGCGGTGTTGATCCAGAACAGCGCGTCGCGGGTGTCCTCGGACAGCTCCGGCGCGCGGATCGCCGCGGTGCTCAGGCCGAAGTCGCGGACGATCTCCCCGATGCCGACGACGACGAGCACGATGGCCAGCAGGCCGTAGTCCTCCGGCAGCAGCAGCCGCGCGAGCACCAGGATCGAGCCGAACTGCACCACGGTGCGCAGCGCCTGCCCGACCAGCGTGATGCCGGCGGCCCGCGCGGCGCGCGGCGCGGCCGGCGGGCGCGGGGTCTCCGTGGCGGTCACGGCCGGACCGCCCCGGCCGGCACGGCGAGCGGCACGGGGACGGCGTCGCGCGCCGCCGGACCCGCCGGGTCCGGGTCCCCGGCCCGGGGGGCGGCCGAGCCGAGCAGCACGAGCGCGACGAAGAGCACCGCCGTGGCGTTCCACTCCAGCAGGTCGAACGACATCACCATGCCGACGAGCAGGAGCGCGGCCGGGCGCACCTCGGGGACGCCGCGCAGCAGGCCGACGACGACCAGCGCCAGCAGCGCGGCGAGGCCCACCAGCCCCGCGAGGGCGAAGGTGGTCACGAGCTGGTTGTCGACGGCGAAGAAGCCGTCGAGCTGCAGCAGGCCGGAGGCGAACAGGTCGTCCAGCGACCCCGTCCCGCTGCCGAGGAGGGTCTGCTCCACCGGGCGGTCGAGCAGCCGCCCGGCGGCGTCCAGCGCGGCCAGCCGGTGCGTCAGCGACCCGGTGCCCTCGAGGCTGGCGACCACCGTGAGCCGGGTGTCGCGCAGGAGGAGCACCGCCCCGGCCAGGGCGAGCACGACCAGCACGCGGGCGGTCGTGCCGATCCGCAGCGCCCGCGGCGTGAGGACGGCGACCACGGCGGCGAGGCACAGCACCAGGGCGGCGCTGCGGCTGCCCGACATCGCCAGGCCGTAGCAGGCCGCCGCGCCGGCGAGCACCCGGACGGGCACCGGCCAGCGGGTGACCGAGGTCAGGCACAGCGCGGCCGCCAGGGCCATCAGCGTGCCGAACGGGATGGGGTGGGCCATCGTCCCGGTGGACCGGCCGTCCATCGCCGGGACCAGGTCGTTGACCCCGAACGTCGTCCCCGGGGTGCCGAGGTACCCCCACGGTGCCGGCACGCCCAGGTGTGCACCGGCCAGGGCCACCGCGAGCTCGGCCAGTGCGAGCAGGACCAGGCCGCGGGCGAGCAGCCGCACGTCGGCCGGGCCGCAGTTCACCGCGAGCAGGCAGCAGCCGACGAGCAGCAGCGCCGTCGCCGTCCCGGCGACCAGCTCGTCGAGGGTGGCGTGGTGGACGGCGGAGACGGTGGCCACCAGCAGGAGCACCGTCAGGAGCGTCACCGGCGTGGTCCAGCGCAGTCGGCGCGCGTGCTGCCACAGGGCCGCGGCCACCGCGACCAGGAGCGCCGCCAGCAGGGCCCAGGTGACCTTGCGCTCGGCGACCAGGGAGGGGACCGCGGTCCACGCCGTGACCACCGCGAGCAGGACCGTCCCCGGCCGGGTCAGCAGCGGGCCGTGCCGGTCCGCGCGGTCGGATCCACCCCGGCGCTCGTCGCCGTCCCCCGTCGTCACGCGGCCAGTCTGCGGCCGGATCCGCGCCGTCCCGGCGTCCTCCGGGCGCCTGCCACCCGGAAGTGGCAGGCCGCCCGGCGGCGGCCCCGGCCGCTCACCCACGGTGCCGGACGGGCGCCGCGTACGGCGGCCGGGCGGCCCGGGCACCCCGTTCGGGTCAGCCCCGGGCCGCGCGGGGTACGGGCACGGTCCCGTCTCGGTAACTTGCCGCTCGGATGGCAGCCGGCCACCCCACCGGGGCGCCGGCCGTCGCTGCCGAGCCCGTCCGATCGGTGCGTGCACGCACGGGGAGACTGATGAACCTGCACGAGTTCCTGCACATGCTGCGCCGCCGCTGGCGGTGGCTCGTCGCGGCCGCGCTGGCCGGCCTCGCCGTCGCCGGGGCCCTCTCCCTGACCACGCCGAGGTCCTACGAGGCCACCAGCAGCATCTTCTTCTCCCTGAGCTTCGGGGAGTCCGCCGACGACCTGGTGCAGGGCTCCGCGTTCGCGCAGAACCAGGTCGCCTCCTACGCGATGCTGGCCACCACGCCGGCCGTGCTCGACCCGGTCATCGACGACCTGGACCTCGACACCACCGCCCGCCGGCTGGCCGGCCGGGTCTCCACCGAGGTGGTGGCCGGGACGGTGGTCCTCGAGGTGCGCGTCACCGACACCTCCCCGGCGCGCGCGGCGGAGCTGACCAACGCCGTCACCGAGCAGCTCGTGGCGACCGTCGCCGACCTCGCGCCGGCCACCGCCGACGGCGACCCGACGGTGCGGGGCACCACGGTGTCCCCGGCGGTCGCGCCGACCGCGCCCAGCGCGCCCCGGACCACGCTGAACCTGCTGATCGGCCTGATCGCCGGGCTGGCCCTGGGCACCGCCGCCGGGCTGGCGCGCGACCTCACCGACACGCGGGTGCGCACCCCCGAGGACGTCGCCCGCGTCACCGACCTGCCGCTGCTGGGCGCGCTGGACACGCCGCCGGCGCGGGGCGGCCGCCGCGACCTCGTCGTCCTCACCGCGCCGCGCAGCCCCGCGGCCGAGGCCGTCCGCGCGCTGCGCACCGCCGTCCAGTTCTCGGCCCTGCCGGGCCGGCCGCTGTCGCTGCTGGTCACCTCGTCGCACTCCGGCGAGGGCAAGTCCACGGTGGCGGCCAACCTGGCCCTGGCCCTCGCCGACGCCGGCCTGCGCGTGGCGCTGGTCGACGCCGACCTGCGCCGGCCCTCCGTGGCCGACACCCTCGGCCTCGAGGGCGCGGCGGGCCTGACCACCGCGCTGATCGGCCAGGCCGACCTCGACGACGTCCTGCAGGAGTGGGGCAGCGTCGGGCTGTCGGTGCTGACCACCGGCCCGCTCCCGCCCAACCCGAGCGAGCTGCTGGCCTCGCCGGCGATGGCCGACGTCCTCGCCCGGCTCGAGCGGACCCACGACGTCGTGGTCGTCGACGGGGCACCCCTGCTGCCGGTCACCGACTCCGCGGTCCTGGCCCGGATCGTCTCCGGGACGATGGTCGTCGCCGACACCAGCCGGATCCGGCGCCCCGCGCTGGGCCAGTCCCTCGCGCTGCTGCGCCGGCTGGACGCCCGCGTGGTCGGCGTCGTGCTCACCCACGTCCGCCAGCGGGCGCGCGACACCTACGGCTACGAGGCGGTCGACGCGCCGGCCGAGCAGGTCGCGGACTCCTCGTGGCGGGCGCCGCTCACCCGCGGTCCGCGGTCCGCGCCCGACCCCGTGGGGACGGCACCGGCGGAGTCGCGCGGCGGGGCGCACGCCGAGCCGTCCGGCCGCTGGTGACGGTGCCGTCCACCCGGACGCACGACGAGGACGGTGGCCCCGCGGGGGTCACCGTCCTCGTCGTGTGCACCGCCAACGTCTGCCGGTCACCGGCGGCCGAGCGGCTGCTGGCCCGGCGCCTGGCCGGCTCCGGCGTCACGGTCACCAGCGCCGGCACCCGCGCCCGGGCCGGCGTGCCGGTGGACCCGCAGGTGGCCGAGCTGCTGGCGGCCGCCGGCGTGCCGGCGGAGGCCTCCGGCGCCCGGGAGCTGCGCCCGGCCGACGTCCGGCAGGCCGGGCTGGTCCTGGCGATGGCCCGCGAGCACCGGTCCGCCGTGGTCCAGCTGGTCCCGGCTGCCCTGCGCCGCACGTTCCTGCTGACCGACGCGGCCGACGTCGCCGAGGCCGTGGCCGCGGCCGGCTGGCCGCAGGACGTGCCCGCGTCGGCGGCGGCCCGGCTGGCGGCGCTGCCCGGGCTCGCGGCCCGCCACCGGGTGCCCGGCGCGGCCCCCGAGGACGTCCCCGATCCGCACCGCCGTCCCCGGGAGGAGTACCTCCGGAGCCTCGCGGTGATCGAGGACGCCGTCGACCGGCTGGCCCGCGCGGTCGGCTGAGCGGGCCGCCTACGCGGCGGTGGGGAGGGTCCCGGCCGGACCGGGCAGGACGGCGGCGGCCAGCGCCCGGGTGAACGCCGCCATCGAGAACCGCGCGCGGGCGTCGGCCCGGCCGGCGGCGCCCAGCTCCTCGGCCAGCCGCGGGTCGGCCAGCAGCCGCAGCACCGCGTCGGCGAGCGCCCGCGGGTCGTCGGCGGGCACGAGCAGCCCCGTCTCGCCGTCCCGCAGCACCTCCGGCAGCCCGCCGATCCGCGTGGCGACGACCGGCCGCCCCAGCAGCAGGGCCTCGACCGCCACGAGCCCGAAGGACTCGACGCGGGAGGGCACGAGGACGACGTCGGCGGCGGCGACGTGCGGCGCGGGGTCCTGGAAGCCGGTGAAGACGGTGACGTCGCCGACGCCCTCGCGGACGGCGAGGTCGCGCAGGCCGTCCTCGACCGCCTCGTAGCCGGGGTAGCAGTCGCCGACGAGGGTGAGCGTGACGTCGTGGCCGGCCTCGCGGACCAGCGCGGTCGCCCGGACGGCGGTGTCCTGGCCCTTGATCGTCGACAGCCGGCCGACGACGACGAGGCTCCGCGGCCGCCCCGGGGTCCGCTGCACGGCGGGGGCCACCGGCTCGCGGACGCCGTTGTGCACCACCCGGGTGCGCCGGGCGGCCCGTGCGCCCAGCGAGGCGCGGATCCAGGCCGCGGTGTCGCCGCTGTTGGCGACCACCGTGTCGGCGGCGAGCAGGGGGGACAGCAGCAGCGCGGCGGCCGGCCGCGGCATCGGCATGCTCTCGTGCACGTGGCACACCACGCGGACACCGGCCAGCCGCCCGGCCAGCAGCCACTCGGGGGCGGTGACCGTGCTGACGTAGAGCACGTCGGCGCCCTGGGCGCGCAGCCAGGACGCCAGCGTCCCCACCGAGCGCAGGAAGCGGCTGGCGAAGGCGACGGCCCGGCGCGGGTCGCGCAGCTCGACCTTGCGCAGGACGGGGAAGTCCTCGACCCGGACCTCGTACCCGCGGGCCCGCACCGCCTCGACGAGCGGGCCGGAGGTGGACAGCACGGCCAGGACGTCGGGCCCGAGGGCGGCGAGGCTCTCGAGGAACATCCGGTCGCTGCCGTACAGGTCGGCGTGCGGGTGCACGGCCACGACGCGGCCGGTGCGGGGTCGTCCCACGGGGAGCTCCAGGTGTCGTCGGCCGGTGGCCGTCGCACCCGGCGACAGCGGCGTCCCGACCGTGTCGGTGCGGCCTGCGGACGCTAGTCCGGGGCGGCGGGCGGCCACCACGTCGCGTGACCCCTCCGGGGGAGGCCTCCCGCGCCAGGGGCAGCGGGCCCCGCCCCTTCGGATGAGACCGGTCCTGCCGGACCCCGCCCGCGGGGCCGCGGGCGGCGAGACTCGGCGGGCCGGTCCGCACCCGTGGACCGCCCGATCCCCCGGAGGACCCGTGCTGCAGGACGACGTGGCGGTCGCGGACGCGCACACGCCGCCCGTGATCCCGACCCGCGCCCCGGCGCGGCCGGCTCCCGGCGAGACGCTGGCCCACACCGTCGCCCGCCTCGCCGGCGCCCAGAAGGGCGCGCACGGGGCCCCGGCCTACAGCCGCTTCGTCAACCGGCCGGCCGGACGGGTCCTGGCCGCGCTGGCCTTCCACCGCGGGCTCACCCCCGACGCGGTGACCGCCACGAGCGCCGTCGTCACCTTCTCCGCCATCGCGACCGTCGCGCTCGCGCCGCACTCGTGGTGGGTCGGCGTGCTCGTCGCGCTGGCCCTGGCCCTCGGCTACGCGCTGGACTCCGCCGACGGCCAGCTGGCCCGGCTGCGGGGCGGCGGCACGCCGGCGGGGGAGTGGCTGGACCACGTGGTCGACGCCGCCAAGACCGTGTGCATCCACCTCGCCGTCCTCGTCGGGCTCTTCCGCCAGGGCGAGGTCGGCGACGGCTGGCTGCTGGTGCCGGTCGGGTTCGCCGTCGCCGACGTCCTCTACTTCTCCGCGATGCTCCTCAACGACGCGCTGCGCGCCGCCCACGGCGCCCCGACCCGGGCGGCGCCGGCCGCCGGGCGGGCCGGCGTCCTCCGCTCGCTGGTGGTCCTCCCCACCGACTACGGGGTGCTCTGCCTGGTGTTCGTGCTGCTCGGCTCGGCCCCGGCCTTCCTCTCCGCCTACGGCCTGCTCGCGCTCTGCACCGCCGCGTTCGTGCTGGCCGGCCTGCCGCGCTGGCGGCGGGAGATGACCCGCCTGGGTGCCCGGTGACCGCGACGTCGTCCCAGGGGGCGCAGGCCGCGGAGGGCCGCGAGCGGCTGCGGGTCCCGCCGGTGCTCATGTACCACTCGATCAGCCCGTCGGCGCTGCCCGACCCGCACCGCGTGCGGGTGCACCCGCACCGGCTCGACCGCCACCTGCGGCTGCTGCGCCGGCTGGGCCTGCGCGGGGTGTCCCTCGCCGAGCTGGTCGCCGCCCACGACCGCGGCGCGGCCGCCGGGCTGGTGGGGCTGACCTTCGACGACGGCTACACCGACTTCCTCGAGCACGCCGCGCCGGTGCTCGCCCGCCACGGGATGACCGGCACGGTGTACGTGGTCGCCGGCCGGCTGGCCGGCCGCAACGAGTGGGACGACGGCCCCCGGCTGGACCTGCTCGACGCCGACGGCGTGCGCGCCGTGGCCGCCGCCGGGCACGAGGTCGGCAGCCACACGCTGCACCACGTCCACCTCCGCGGCGCCGACCCGGCCGTGCTCGCCGACGAGGTCGGCGGGAGCCGCCGCGTGCTGGAGGAGGTCCTGCAGGCGCCGGTGCCCGGCTTCGCCTACCCGTGGGGGGAGTTCGACGCGGCCGCGGCCGACGCGGCGCGCGCCGCGGGCTACGACCACGCCTGCGTCACGGGCGACTACCTGCCCGGTGACCGGTTCACGATCCCGCGGTTCTACGTGGCCCCCGGCGACGGTGCGCCGCAGCTGCTGGCCAAGCTCGCCCGGCACGCGTGGCGGATGCGCGGCGTGGAGGCCCCCGGGCCCGTCCGGTGAGCCGGCGGGCGGGCGTCCTCACGGCGGTGACCCTGCTCCTCGGTGGGTGCGCCGCCGGTGCCCCGGACAGCGCACCCGGGGTGGTGGCGACCGCGTCCGGCCCGGCCGCGCCCGCGCGGGTGCCCGGCACGGCGGCCGGCGCGCTGCTCGACCCGGGTACGCACTCCCTGTCGGTGGCCGGCGAGGCCGCGGTCGTCCTGGTCCCGGAGCGGCCCAACGGCCGGCTGGTCCTCTACGCCCACGGGTACGGCGCCGACCTCGGCGCGCTCGCCGACGACGAGGCCTTCGGCGGCCTGGCCCAGGGCCTCGTCGCCGCGGGCTACGCGGTCGCCGCCTCCGACGCCGGCGGGGACGCCTGGGGCACCGCGGCCAGCGTCGACGCCCACGCCGCCCTGGCCGCCACGGCCCGGGAGCTGACCGGCGCCGGCGAGGTGTTCCTCGTGGCCGAGTCCATGGGCGGGCTGGCCGGGGCGCAGCTGGTCACCGGCCGGCGGATCGCGGGGCTGCGGGCCTACGCCGGCATCGCGCCGCTGTGCGACCTCGGCTCGGTGTACGACGCCTTCGCCGACTCGATCGACGCGGCGCACGGCACCGACGTCGACGCGGCGCTGGCCCGGCTGTCCCCGGTGCGGCTGGACGCCGACGTGCCGGTGCGGCTGTGGGCGTCCGACGAGGACACCGTCGTCGCCCGCGAGCGCAACGCCGACGCGTGCGCCGGCCAGGTCCTCGTCGACGGCGGGACCGCGCGGGTCGTGGCGGCCCGCGGTCAGCACGGCGACCCCTCGCTGTACGACCTCGACGGCGTGCTGGCCTTCTTCGCCGACCCCTGGGGCTGACCCCACCGACGCTCACGCGGCGTCACCGTGTCCCCCGACCGGGTGCATCCAGGCAGGGGAGACCCGTCCGGGGGATGACGGAGAGTGACCCCGGCTGGTCGACTGCCCGGGACGTCGGACGAGGTCCTGGGGGAGACATGACCGTCATCGGGTACGCGCCTGGCGCGTACGACCTGTTCCACATCGGCCACCTCAACGTGCTGCGGCACGCCGCGGCGCACTGCGACCGGCTGGTGGCCGGGGTCGTCGCCGACGACGTGCTCCTGCAGACCAAGGGCCGGCTGCCGGTGGTCCCGCTGGCCGAGCGGATGGAGATCGTCCGCAACCTGCGCTTCGTCGACGACGTCCACGCCGAGGTCGTGCCGGACAAGCTCGAGGCGTGGCGGGCGGTGCGCTTCGACGTCCTGTTCAAGGGCGACGACTGGCGGGGGACCCCGAAGGGCGAGCGGCTCGAGCGGGACATGGCCACCGTCGGCGTCACGGTCCACTACTTCCCGTACACGATGCACACCTCGAGCACCGCACTGCGCCGGGCGCTGCAGGCGCTGGAGACCGCCGACCCGGCGAGCCGGACGGCGCCCGCACGCCCGCGCTGAGGCCGGAGGGGCTCCCGGCGGCCCCGGAACGCACGCATACTGCGCCCGGCGCGCGGCGGCAGCACACCGGCCGCCGCCGGGAGGAGGCCGGGTGTACGCCAGCGTGCGCGACGTCCCCTCGGCGGGCGCGCCTCCGGGGCGGGCCCGCACCCGGGTCGGCGGCACGGTCCTCGCCCTGGGCACCGTCAGCCTGCTCACCGACGTCTCCTCGGAGATGGTCGCCGCCGTCCTGCCCGTGTACCTCACGCTGACCCTCGGCCTCTCGCCGCTGGCGTTCGGCGTCGTCGACGGCGTCTACCAGGGGACGACGGTGCTCGTTCGGCTCGCCGCCGCCGCGGCGGCCGACCGGTGGCAGCGGCCCAAGGCGACGGCGGTGCTCGGCTACGGGCTCTCGGCGCTGTGCAAGCTCGGCCTGCTGCTCGCCTCGGGCGCCGCCGCGCTGAGCGCGGTGCTGGCCGTCGACCGCACCGGCAAGGGCCTGCGCACCGCGCCGCGGGACACCCTCATCGCCGACGCCGCGCCGGCCGGGGCGCTCGGGCGGGCGTTCGGCGTCCACCGCGCCATGGACACCACCGGAGCGCTGCTCGGGCCGCTGCTGGCCGTGGCGCTCCTGCTGTACCTCCCCGGCGACTACGACAGCCTGTTCCTCGTCAGCGCCGTGTTCGCGGTGCTGGGCCTGGGCGTGCTGGTCACCTTCGTCCCCGAGCGCCGCCGCGCCGCCGACCGCCCGCCGGTCCGCTGGCGCCAGGTCGCCGCGCTGGCCGGCCACCGGCCGGTGCGGCGGGTCGCGCTCACCGGCGCGCTGCTGGGCCTGCTCACCGTCAGCGACGGGTTCCTCTACCTGCTCGTCCGTGAGCGGGAGGCGGTCACCGCCGCGCTGTTCCCGCTGCTGTTCGTCGGCACCGCGGCGGTCTACCTGCTGCTCGCCGTCCCGCTGGGCCGGCTGACCGACCGGGTGGGTCGGGTACCGGTCATCGTCGCCGGCCACGTCGCGCTGCTGGCCGCCTACGCCGCGCTGCTCCTGCTGCCCGCCGACGGGCTGCTGCTGGCCGGGGTCGTCGTCGCGGCCCTCGGCGTCTACTACGCCGCCACCGACGGCGTCCTCGCCGCGCTCGCCGCCGAACTCAGTCCCGACGACGTCCGGACCTCGGGGATCGCCCTCGTGCAGACGGCGGTGGCGGCCGGCCGGTCGGCGTCGGCGCTGCTGTTCGGCCTGCTGTGGACGCTGACCGGGCAGTGGACCGCGCTCGCCGGGTTCGCCGTCGCGCTCGTCGTCGTCCTCCCCGCGGCCCGGTGGGCGCTGCGCGACCTGCGGGTCGGTCCCCGTGCGTGACCGCCGCCGGCTGCTGGCCTTCGTCCTCGCCGCGGTGCTGGTCGTCGCCGGCACGGTCGCCTACCTGCTGGTCCAGCGGCAGGGGGACGAGGCGGCCGCGGCCGCCGCGGCGGCGGAGGAGGCCGGCCGCACCCGGCTGGCGGTCGAGGACGTGCAGCGGGTGCCGCACGTCGTCGTGCGCAACACCGAGCCCGGGCCCTCGTACGGCGAGGTCGCGCTGGTCCCCCTCGACGACCCCGACGGCCCGCGGGCGGTCGTCGACCTCGCCTGCGAGCGGGTCGCGGCCGCCCGGGGCGGCGCCGTCTGCCTGCAGTCGGTGACCGGGGTGGTGACCACCTACCGCGCCGTCTTCCTCGACGGGTCCTTCCGCGAGATCGGCACGGCCGACCTGCCGGGCGTCCCCAGCCGGGCCCGGGTCTCGGCCGACGCGAGCTACGCGGCGACGACGGTGTTCGTCACCGGGCACGCCTACACCGACGCGCAGTTCTCCACCGAGACCGTGGTGACCGACCTGACCGGCGGGACGCCGGAGTCGCTCGGGAACCTCGAGTCGTGGACGGCCACGGCCGCCGACGGGACGCCGGTGACCGCGGAGGACCGCAACTTCTGGGGTGTCACCTTCGTCGGGGACGGCCCGGACCTCTACGCCACCATGGGCACCGGCGGCGTCCGGTACCTGGTCCGGGGGGACGCCGAGACCCGCACGCTGACCGTCGTCGCCGAGGACGGCGCGTGCCCGTCGGTGTCGGCCGACGCGTCGACGATCGTCATGAAGGGGACCGACCCGGTCTCCCGCGCCCCGGTGCTGACCGTCTACGACGTGGGCACCGGCGAGCGGGCCCCGCTGGCCGAGGGCCGCGAGGTCGACGACCAGGTGGCCTGGTGGGGTGCGGACCGCGTCCTCTACGGCGTCGGGAGCGGCCTGTCCGGGTCCGGGGACTCCGACGTCTGGGCCACCGCCCCGACCGGCGACGGGCAGCCTGCCATCCTCGTCCCCCGCGCCACCTCGCCGACCGTCGTCCTCCCCTGACGCGTCACCTCCTCGGGTGTCGTCACGGGACGTGACCACGGCAGCACCGCCGACCCGGGACCAAGGGCCTGAACAGCGCGATCGGCGCGCAAGGGGGTTGCGCTCGGTGACGGGCCTCTGGTTCGTTGGCGCCGCTCCAGCGCACGGTCGTGGGCCCCGGCCACCGGTCCCGGCGCGGAGAGCGGGGGCCGGCGCACGGCGTGCGCCCCCGCACACCTGAGCAGAGGGGGCGGCGGGTCGATGGTCCTCCGTGACGTCCGGGAGCCGCAGACGGCCGCGCTCGTGCCGGTCCCGCGGTCGGCCCCCACGGCGGAGGCACTCACGCCGGCCGCGGTGCCCGCTCCCGCGTGGGCGACGGCCTCCGACGGCCTCCGACGGCCGGCGCCGCGCTGGCTGCGGGCCTACCACGTCGCCGTCGTCGGCAGCGATCTCGTGGCCGGCGCCGTCGCCGGCTCGCTGGCCCAGGTCGTGCGGTTCGGCACGGAGGTCGTCCCCTCGACCTGGATGGTCATGGGGCTGTTCCCCGTGCTGTCGGTCGTGGTCGTCGCGCTCGCCGGCGGCCACCGCAGCGCCCACCTCGGGACCGGGACCGAGGAGTACCGGGCGGTCATCCGCGCCGGGGTCGGGTGCCTCGCCCTCGTCGCGCTGGCCTCGTACGCGCTGGCGCTCGAGCTGTCACGGGGTCTGGTCGTGGTCGCGGTGCCCGCCGCCCTGCTGCTCACCGCGGTGGGGCGGCACGTGCTGCGGCGGTACGTGCACCGGCTGCGCGGCCACGGGCGGTGCCTGCGCACGGTCCTGGCCGTGGGCCGGACCAACGCCGTCGCCGACCTCGTCCGGCAGCTCGAGCGCGACCGGCACTGCGGGATGGTGGTCGTCTCCGCCTGCGTGCCCGAGCCCCCGGTGGGGACCACGCTGGCCGGCACCGACGTCCCGGTCGCCGGGGACCTGCGGGTGGCGGCGCGGCTGGCCCGGGAGCTCGACGTCGACGCCGTCGCGGTCACCAGCTCCAGCGAGACCGCCGCGGTCTACCTCCGGCGGCTGTCGTGGGAGCTGGAGGGCAGCGGCATCGAGCTGCTCGTCGCGCCCGGCCTGATGGAGGTCGCGGGCCCGCGCATGCACGTGCGGCCCTTCATCGGCCTGCCGCTGGTGCACGTCGAGGAGCCGGTCTTCACCGGCCCGAAGCGACTGGTCAAGGAGCTCATCGACCGGGTCGCCGCGGGCCTCGCCCTCGTCGTCCTGCTCCCGGTGCTCCTGGCGGTCGCGGTGGCCGTCCGGCTGGACAGCTCCGGCCCCGTCCTCTTCCGGCAGGTGCGGGTCGGCCGGCAGGGGCGCACCTTCTCGATGCTCAAGTTCCGCACGATGTGCGTCGACGCCGAGCAGCGGCGGGCCGAGCTGGCCGCGCGCAACCAGAACGGCGACGGGCCGCTGTTCAAGGTGGCCGACGACCCGCGGGTCACCCGCGTCGGGCGGGTGCTGCGGCGCTACTCCCTCGACGAGCTGCCCCAGCTGTGCAACGTCCTGACCGGCCGGATGTCGCTGGTCGGGCCCCGCCCGCCGCTGCCCGACGAGGTCGCCGTCTACGACGACTCGGTCGCCCGCCGGCTGCTGGTCAAGCCGGGGTTGACCGGCCTGTGGCAGGTCTCGGGGCGCAGCGACCTCACCTGGGACGAGGCCGTGCGGCTCGACCTCCGCTACGTGGAGAACTGGTCGCTCGCCCTGGACCTGCAGATCCTGTGGAAGACGTTCCACGCCGTCGTCCGGCCTCTAGGGGCGTACTGATGGACACCGTCCACGCCGTCCGGCGGCTCTGCGTCGTACTGGTCGCCATGGCCCTGGCCACCGTCGGACTGGTCACCGTTCCCCAGCGGGCGGTCGCGGCGGACCCCTGTGCCGCCCCGGTGACCAACCCGGTCGCCTGCGAGAACACGAAGCAGGGCAGCGCCGACTGGGTCGTCACACCCGACACCAGCATCGAGGGGTTCACGACCGACATCAGCGCCGACCTCGGGGACCGCGTCGACTTCAAGATCCGCACCGATTCGCGTGACTACCGGGTCGACGTCTACCGGCTGGGTTGGTACGGCGGTGCGGGCGGCCGCCTGATCACGTCCGTGCGTCCCAGCGTGGCGCTGCCGCAGCGCCAGCCCAACTGCCTCCGTGACGCGACCACCGGCATGGTGGACTGCGGCAACTGGGGGGTCTCGGCCAGCTGGACCGTGCCCAGCACCGCGGTCTCGGGCGTCTACGTGGCCGTCCTGCACCGCAACGACACCGGGGCGGAGAACCAGGTCACCTTCGTCGTCCGGAACGACGCCAGCCGCTCCGACGTCGTCTTCCAGACCTCCGACACCACCTGGGCGGCCTACAACGACTGGGGTGGTGCCAGCACCTACTACGGGGACGGCCCCGGGGGCGCCGGCCGGGCCTACTCGGTCAGCTACAACCGACCACTCGCCGCGGGCGAGTCCGCCGGGCAGGTGACCTACGCCGAGTACCCGATGATCCGGTTCCTCGAGCGCAACGGTTACGACGTCTCCTACATCGCCGGGGTCGACACCGACCGCTCCGGCGGCCTGCTGACCAACCACCGGCTGTTCCTGTCGGTCGGTCACGACGAGTACTGGTCCGGTCCGCAGCGCGCCGCCGTCGAGCGGGCGAAGGCCGCCGGCGTCCACCTGGCCTTCTTCAGCGGCAACGAGATGTGGTGGCGGTTCCGCTGGGGCCCGTCGATCGACGGCTCGGCCACCGGCCACCGCTCACTGGTCGTCTACAAGTCCAGCCTCGACGGCGCGCAGACCGACCCCTCGGGTGACTGGACCGGCACGTGGCGCGACCCGCGCTTCCGCCAGCCGGGTGTCACGCCCGAGAACGCGCTGATCGGCCAGCAGTTCCGGGTCAACGGGAACGGAGCGGGCTCCCGCGCCGACTCCCTCAGCGTCCCGGCCGAGTACGGCAAGGCGCGACTGTGGCGCAACACCGCCGTCGCGAACCAGGCCTCCGGCGGCACCTACACCTTCGGCCCCGGGACGCTCGGCTACGAGTGGGACTCCGACGTCGACAACGGCTTCCGGCCCGCCGGGATCGCCCACCTGTCCAACACCGTGGTGGACGTCGCCGAGGCGGACGTCCTCCAGGACGACTACGGCGTCCGCTACGCCCCGGGCACGGCCACCCACAACCTGACGCTCTACCGCGACCAGGCCAGCGGTGCGCTGGTCTTCGGGGCAGGGACCGTCCAGTGGTCCTGGGGGCTGGACGACGAGCGCGCCGGCGGTGGTCCGGCCGTCGCCAACACCCCCATGCGGCAGGCCACGGTGAACCTCTTCGCCGACATGGGGGTCCAGCCCGCCACGCTGCAGAGCGGGCTGGTCGCCGCGACCGCGAGCACCGACACCAGCCCGCCGCGGGTGACCATCACCGCGCCCGGCGGCGACGGGGTCGTCGTCGGATCGGCGGTCACCATCCGCGGGACGGCGACCGACACGGGTGGTGTCGTCGCCGGCGTGGAGGTGTCGGTCGACGGCGGCACCACCTGGCACCCGGCGCAGGGCCGGGCCGAGTGGTCCTACACCTGGACGCCCACCGCCTCGGGACCGCTGGCCGTGCGCGCGCGCGCGGTGGACGACAGCGCACGCCTGTCCGCGCCGGTCAGCCTGGACACCTCGATCGGCCAGCGCACCTGCCCGTGCAGCATCTGGCCCGACTCGGCGGTGCCCGGCACCCCGGCGGCGGCCGACACCACGCCGATCGAGCTGGGGCTGCGGTGGCAGTCGCAGGTCGCCGGCTACGTCACCGGGATCCGCTTCTACAAGGGCGCGGGGAACAGCGGGACCCACACCGGCAGCCTCTGGACCAACGACGGTCGGCTCCTCGCCACCGGCACCTTCACCGGCGAGACGGCCACAGGCTGGCAGACACTGAGTCTCAAGACACCGGTAGCCGTCTCGGCCGGGACGACGTACGTCGTCTCCTACTTCGCACCCGCCGGGCACTACGCCGCCGACGCCGGGTACCTCACCGCGGCGGCCACCACGAACGAGCCGCTCACCGCCCTCCGCGACGGCACCGACGGGCCCAACGGTGTGTACCGCGTCGGCGGTCCGGGCTTCCCGACGAGCACCTACCAGGGCGCCAACTACTGGGTCGACGTGGTCTTCCAGAGCACTGCGCCGCCGGACACCACCGCACCGTCGGTGGCCCCCGGCAGCCCGCTCGACGGCAGCAGCAGCGTGCCGCAGTCGACGGCGATCACCGCGGTGTTCGACGAGCCGGTGGACGCGACCAGCATCCGCATCGGCGTCACCGGAGCCGGCGGCTCGGCCATCGCCGGTGCCACCAGCTACGACCCCGGCACGCGGACCGCCACCTTCCGGCCCGCGGAGCAGCTGGCGCCGGCGACCCGCTTCACGGTCACGGTCGCGGCCGCCCAGGACGCCGCGGGGAACCCCCTGGACTCGCCGGTCAGCTGGTCGTTCACCACAGCTCGGCCGCCCGCTGCGCCGGGCGTCTGCCCGTGCAGCGTCTGGGACGACACCGCCGTCCCGGCCGTGGTCAGCGTGGCCGACCCCGCAGCGGTCGAGCTCGGCATGCGCTTCCGCGCCGACACCGACGGGACCGTCACGGGCGTGCGCTTCTACAAGGGGCCGCAGAACACCGGGACGCACACCGGGACGCTGTGGTCGGCCGACGGCCGGCAACTCGCCCGCGCCACCTTCTCCGGCGAGTCGACGGCCGGCTGGCAGGAGGTCGCGTTCAACCAGCCCGTCCAGGTGACCGCCGGGACGACGTACGTGGTCTCGTACCACACCGACAGCGGCTACTACTCCGCCACGGCGAGAGGCCTGTCCGAGGCCGTGGTCCGCAGTCCCCTCACCGCCCTCGCCGACGGTGCGGACGGTCCCAACGGCGTCTACGTCTACGGCGCCAGCGCCTTCCCCACGCGCCCGGGCTCGGCCAACTACTGGGTGGACGTCGTCTTCCGGCCGGCTCCGGACACCCTGCCGCCGACGGTGACGAGGACGGCGCCCGGCGCCGGGGCCACCAGTGTGCCCGTCGATGCCGCCGTGTCCGCGGCGTTCAGCGAGCCGGTGGACCCGGCCTCGCTCACCGTCGCGGTGTCCTCCGCCGCCGGTGCGTCCGTCCCCGGGACCACGACCTACGACGCGGGGACCCGCACCGTCCGGTTCACGCCGGCCGCACCGCTGGCGGCTGCGACCGGCTACACCGCGACCGTGGCCGGCGTCCGCGACACCTCTGGCAACGCCATGGCCGGGCCGTGGACCTGGTCGTTCACCACCGCGGGTGTCGGGGCCTGCCCCTGCACGCTCTTCAGCGACGCCGTTCCCGGGAACCCGGCCACGGACGACGGCCGGTCGGTGGAGCTCGGCACCCGGCTGCGCTTCGACGTGGACGGCTGGGTGACCGGTGTCCGGTTCTACAAGGGGCCGGGCAACACCGGCACGCACACCGGCACCCTGTGGACCGCCGACGGTCAGCTCCTGGCCACGGGCACCTTCACGGCCGAGACGGCCTCGGGCTGGCAGCAGCTGACCTTCGCCAACCCCGTGCAGGTGACGCAGGGGACCACCTACGTCGCCTCCTACCACGCGCCCTCCGGGCACTACTCCGCCGACGTGGGCGCCTTCACCGACCGCGGTCGGGTCAACTCCCCGGTGCGCGGCCTGCGCGACGGCGAGGACGGCCCGAACGGGATCTACGCGTACGGGCCGGCCACCACCTTCCCGACGGGCACCTACCGGAGCTCGAACTACTGGGTCGACGCGGTCTTCGTGACCGAGCCGCCCACCGACACCACCCCGCCGACAGTGACGACGACCTCGCCCGGGGACGGCTGGTCCAGCGTCCCCGTCGACTCGCCGGTGCAGTTCGGCTTCGACGAGGCGATCCGGGCCGACACGGCGGTCGTCCGGGTCGCCACGACGCAGGGGACCGTGCTCGCCGGCACCGTGACCGGCTTCGGTGCGCGCACCGTCGTCTGGCGGCCCGCCGCCCCGCTGCCGCCGGGCACCGGGATCACCGCGACGGTCGAGGGGACGCGGGACCTGGCCGGCAACCCCATGGCCGGACCCGCCAGCACCTCCTTCACCACCGCGGCCGGGCAGTCCTCCGGCTGCCCCTGCACGCTGTTCCCGGAGAGCGCGGTGCCGACCGTGGCCGCCGACAGCGACGCGAGCCCGATCGAGCTGGGCGTGCGGTTCAGCGTCGACACACCCGGGTCGGTGACCGGGGTGCGGTTCTACAAGGGACCCGGCAACACCGGGACGCACACCGGCAGCCTGTGGGCGCCGGACGGGACCAGGCTGGCCACGGCGACCTTCGTCGGGGAGACCTCCGGCGGCTGGCAGCAGGTCCTCTTCGACACGCCCGTCCCGGTCTCGCCGGGAGTGGTCTACACCGCCAGCTACCACACCGACACCGGGCACTACAGCTACACGCGGGGTGCCTTCGAGTTCACCGGGGTCGACCGGGGTCCGCTGCACGCGCCGCGGGCGACCGCGACCGAGCCCAACGGCGTCTACGTCTACGGCGCCTCGGCCATGCCCACCCGCGGATCGAGCACCGACTACGGCGTCGACGTCGTGTTCGTCACCGATGGCAGCACCACCCCGCCACCGCCACCGGGTGCGGACACCACGCCGCCCCAGCCGGTGCGCACGGCGCCCGCCGACGGGACGACGGATGTGAGCACGACCGCGCCGGTCAGCGCCACGTTCTCCGAGCCGCTGGCCGCCTCCTCGGTCCGCTTCAGCCTGACCGGGCCGGCCGGGCCCGTCGCCGTCGTCGCCGGGCTGGACGCCGCGGGCACGACGGTGACCGCCACGCCGACCGCGGCACTGGCGGAGCAGACGACGTACACGGCGACCCTGGTGGTCGCCGACGCGGCCGGGAACACCGTCCCCGCACCGGTGACGTGGACGTTCACCACGGGCGCGGCGACCAGCCCGCCGACCCCGGGCAGCTGCCCGTGCACGTTGTTCGCCGACGACTCGGCACCCGCGGCGGTCGCCGACAGCGACGCGAGCCCGATCGAGCTGGGCGTGCGGTTCAGCGCCGACACCGCCGGCGTGGTCACCGGGGTGCGGTTCCACAAGGGACCCGGCAACACCGGCACGCACACCGGCAGCCTGTGGGCACCCGACGGGACCAGGCTCGCGACGGCCACCTTCGTCGGGGAGACCTCCGGCGGCTGGCAGCAGGTCCTCTTCGACACGCCCGTCCCGGTCTCGCCGGGAGTGGTCTACACCGCCAGCTACCACACCGACACCGGGCACTACAGCTACACGCGGGGTGCCTTCGAGTTCACCGGGGTCGACCGGGGTCCGCTGCACGCGCCGCGGGCGACCGCGACCGAGCCCAACGGCGTCTACGTCTACGGCGCCTCGGCCATGCCCACCCGCGGGTCGAGCACCGACTACGGCGTCGACGTCGTGTTCGTCCCGCAGGCTCCGCGGCTCACGGCAGCGGCCACCGGCGAGGCGACCCCGGCGCCGACCGGGCCGGCCACGACGTCCGAGCCGTCCCCGTCGACCACGACCGCCCCGTCGACGCCGTCGGAGCCGTCCCCGTCGACCACCACCGCGCCGCCGCCCTCGACAGCCGAGGCGCCGGGGAGCACGTCCGCACCGTCCACCACGGACCCGCAGACTCCCACCTCGCCGTCGACGTCGTCGCAGGCGCCGCCGACGACGACGTCCGAGGCGCCGGCGACGACGTCCGAGCCAGGGCCGACGACCACACCGCCGCCGACCACCACGACACCGCCCGGCACGACGCCGCCGCCGAGCACGACGGCACCGACGACCACACCGCCGCCGCCGACGACGACGGCACCGCCGAGCACGACGGCGCCGTCGCCCAGTGCCCCTGCCCCGCCACCCCCGACGACGGCCGCACCCGCGGAACCGTTCTCGCTGTTCGGGGCCGGGGACACGCCACCGGCCGCGGCGGTGGATGACACCGCCGCGACCGAGGTCGGCACGCGGTTCACCACCTCGGCCGCCGGCTGGGTGACCGCGCTGCGCTTCGCCAAGGGCACGGGTGCGACCGGCACGCACGTCGGCAGCCTGTGGACCGCGGACGGGCAGCGGCTCGCCACGGTGCGCTTCACCGACGAGACGGCGTCGGGCTGGCAGACGGCCGTCCTCGCGCAACCGGTCGCCCTGCGCGCGGGCCAGGAGTACGTCGTCAGCTACACCGCCCCGCAGGGCCGGTGGTCGCAGACGCCGTCCTGGTTCACCGCCGACCGCAGCAGCGGACCGCTCACCACGCCGGCCGACCGGCAGGGTGCTCCCAACGGCGTCACCGGGCCGGCGGGCAGCTTCCCCACGGCCGCGGCCGGCGCTACAGCGTTCTGGGTGGACGTCGTCGTCGCCACGACCGAGCCACGGGGCGCGGGCACCGACACCGCGGCGCCGTCGGTCACCGACACCGGGCCGCAGGGGAGCGCCCCGGTGACCGCGACGCCGATCGCGGTGTTCAGCGAGGCGGTCCAGGACGTGCGGATGACCCTCACCGGACCTGACGGCTCGCCGGTGCCGGCGACGCTCACGTGGGATGCCAAGACCCTCGTCGCCCGGCTCGAGCCCGAGCAGCCGCTGACGGCGGGGACCACCTACACCGTCACCGTCGACGCCGCCCGTGACGCCGCCGGCAACGCCCTAGCCGATCCCGTGACGTGGACCTTCGACAGTCGGTGAACCACGGGGCGCGGATCTGAAAGAGGCACGACGCGAGGTCACCCGAGACGGGTGGACGCACACCAGACTGGCCCGGCGCGACCGGTCGAGGACCACGGGGAGACGACAGTGACGACACCCATCGGCATCGCCGTGATCGGCGCGGGCTACTGGGGACCGAACCTGGTCCGCAACGCGCAGGCCACCCCTGCGCTCCGGCTCGAGTACCTCTGCGACCTGGACGTGAACCGGGCGCGCGCCGTCCTCGGGGACTACAGCACCGTACGGGTCACCGACGACCTCGACGCGGTGCTGTCCGACCCCGCCGTGGCGGCGGTGGCGGTGGCCACGCCGGCGGCCACCCACGCAGGCATCGCGATGGCGGCTCTCGCCGCCGGCAAGCACGTGCTGGTCGAGAAGCCGCTGGCGGCCAGCCTCGCCGACGGCGCGAAGATCGTGCGCACCGCTGAGGACGCGGGCCTGGTCCTCATGCTCGACCACACCTACTGCTACACGCCGGCGGTGTCCCACCTGCGCGAGCTGGTGCGCGGCGGCGAGCTCGGCGTCCTGCAGTACCTGGACTCGGTGCGGATCAACCTCGGCCTGGTGCAGGCCGACGTCGACGTCGTCTGGGACCTCGCGCCGCACGACCTGTCGATCCTCGACTCGCTGCTCCCCGACGGCGTCACGCCGGTGAGCGTGGCCGCGCACGGCGCCGACCCGCTCGGCTGCGGGCAGGTGTGCGTGGCCCACCTGTCGATCCAGCTCAGCTCGGGTGCGCTCGCGCACGTGCACGTCAACTGGCTGTCGCCGACGAAGGTCCGCACGACGATCGTCGGCGGCTCCCGGCGCACCGTCGTCTGGGACGACCTCAACCCGACCCAGCGCGTGGCGGTCTACGACCGCTCCATCGAGACCCGCGACCCCGCCGAGCTGGGCGTCGAGGCCCGCAACCAGACGCGGGTGTCCTACCGGATCGGGGACATGGTCGCCCCGGCACTCCCCGAGAGAGAGGCACTGCGCACGATGATGGGCGAGTTCGCCGCCGCGATCACCGAGGGGCGGCCACCGCTCACCGACGGCCGCTCCGGGCTGCGGGTGCTGGCGATGCTGGAGGCGGCGAGCACCAGCCTGCGCGCCGGCGGCGTCGCGGTGCCGGTGGAGCAGGTCACCGCGGAGGTGGCCGCGTGAGCGCCGCCGTGGAGCTCTCCGGCAGCCGGGTGCTGGTCACCGGCGGCGCGGGCACGATCGGGTCGCACGTCGTCGACCAGCTCGTCGACGCCGGGGCCGCGGAGGTCGTCGTCCTCGACAACCTCGTCCGCGGCCGGCTGGCCAACCTCGACCGGGCCCTGGAACGCGGTGGCGACGTCGTCCGGGTGGTGGAGGGGGACATCCGCGACGTCGCGCTCGTCCACGAGCTGACCCGCGGCAGGGACCTGGTCTTCCACCTCGCCGCGCTGCGGATCACCCAGTGCGCCGAGCAGCCGCGGCTGGCGCTCGAGTCGCTGGTCGACGGCACCTTCACGGTGCTCGAGGCCGCCGCCGAGCACGGCGTGGCCAAGGTGGTCGCCTCGTCGTCGGCCTCGGTCTACGGCCTCGCGGAGGAGTTCCCGACCACCGAGCGGCACCACCCGTACAACAACGACACCTTCTACGGGGCGGCCAAGGCCTTCAACGAGGGCATGCTGCGCAGCTTCAAGGCCATGTACGACCTCGACTCGGTCGTGCTGCGCTACTTCAACGTCTACGGCCCGCGGATGGACGTGTACGGCGTCTACACCGAGGTGCTCATCCGCTGGATGGAGCGCATCGCCGCCGGCGAGCCGCCGCTGATCCTCGGCGACGGCCTGCAGACGATGGACTTCGTCCACGTCGAGGACATCGCCCGCGCCAACCTGCTGGCCGCGCGCGCCGACGTCACCGACACCGTCTTCAACATCGCCTCCGGCACCGAGACCAGCCTGCGCGAGCTCGCCGACCGGCTGCTCGCGGCGATGGCGTCGGACCTGACGCCGGTGCACGGCGAGGCCCGCAAGGTCAACGCCGTCACCCGACGGCTGGCCGACGTGACCGCGGCCCGGGAGCAGCTCGGCTGGACCGCGCAGATCGGTCTCGACGAGGGCCTGCGGGGCCTGGTCGAGTGGTGGCGCGCCGAGTGCGCGCCGGCGCAGGAGACCCTGGCATGACCCTCGTCGACCTGCCGGCGCTGCCCACCATCCCGGTGATGAAGCCTTGGCTGGGGGAGGAGGAGGCCGCGGCCGCCGCCGAGGCGGTGGCCTCGGGCTGGGTCGCGCAGGGGCCGCGGGTCAAGGCGTTCGAGGAGACCTTCGCCCGCCGGATCGGGGTCCCCGAGGCGGTCGCCGTCTCCAACTGCACGACCGGGCTGCACCTGGCGCTGCACCTGCTCGGCGTCGGACCCGGCGACGAGGTCGTCGTCCCCTCGTTCTCCTTCATCGCCACCGCCAACGCCGCCCGCTACGTGGGCGCCCAGCCGGTCTTCGCCGACGTCGACGCGCTCACCGGCAACCTGACGCCCGCCACGGTCGAGGCGGTGCTCACCCCGCGCACCCGCGCCGTCGTGGTCGTGCACCAGGCCGGCGTCCCCGCCGACGTCCCCGCGCTGGAGGCGCTGCTCGCGCCCCGGGGGATCGCGGTGGTGGAGGACGCCGCCTGCGCCATCGGCAGCACCCTGCACGGCCGCCCGGTGGGCGCCGGGGCGCACCTGGCCGCCTTCTCCTTCCACCCCCGAAAGCTGGTGACCACCGGCGAGGGCGGCATGCTGACCACCACCGCGCCGGAGGTGGCCGCCCGCGCCCGCCGGCTGCGGGAGCACGGCATGAGCGTCAGCGCGGCCGACCGGCACGCCACCGGCAGGGTCGCGCCGGAGCAGTACCTCGAACCCGGCTTCAACTTCCGGATGACCGACGTGCAGGCCGCCATCGGGCAGGTGCAGCTGACCCGGCTGGACGCGATGGTCGCCCGTCGCCGGGAGCTGGCCGCCCGTTACCGCGAGCTGCTCGCCGACCTGTCCGGCCTGCGGATGGTGGCCGACCCGCTCTGGGGGACGACGAACTTCCAGTCCTGCTGGGTGCTGCTGCCCGAGGACGCGCCGGTCGGCCGGGACGCCGTCCTGGAGCGGATGAGCGCGGCCGGGATCTCCTGCCGCCGCGGCATCATGGCCGCCCACCTCGAGCCCGCCTACGCCGACCGGCCGCGGGTCAGCCTGCCGGTGACCGAGCGCCTCACCGCCGACAGCCTGGTCCTGCCGCTGTTCCACCAGATGACCGAGGCCGACCAGGACCGCGTGGTCGACGCCCTCCGCGCGGCACTGCGGTGAGCGCGACCGCGCGGCCGCTGGTCGTCCTCGGCTCGGGCGGTGCCGCCCGCGAGGTCGTCCAGCTGCTGCGCGCCTGCCCGGAGGCCGCCGGCGTCCCCGTCGCGGTCGCCGGGTTCCTCGACGACGACCCGGCGCGCGCGGGCGCGGCCGTCGACGGCGTCCCCGTGCTCGGGCCCACCGGCGAGGCCGCACAGCACGCGGCCCGCGGGGCGCTGCTGCTGGCCTGCGTCGGCAACCCGGGTGCCCCGGCCTCCCGGCAGCGGCTCGTCGACCGGCTCGGCCTGCCCGACGAGGTCTGGGCCACCGTGGTGCACCCGCTGGCCGTCGTCTCGCCGGACAGCACGGTCGGCACCGGCTCGGTGCTGCACGCCGGCGTCGTCCTCACCGCCGCGGTGACCGTGGGCCGGCACGTCTACCTGATGCCGCACGTCGTGCTCACCCACGACGACGAGGTCGGCGACGCGGCCACCTCCGGCGCCGGCGTCCGGCTGGCCGGCGGCGTCTCGGTCGGCGCCGCCGCCTACCTCGGGTCGGGCGCCCTCGTCCGCGAGCACCGGCGGATCGGCGCCGGCGCCGTCGTCGGCATGGGCAGCGTCGTCCTCCGTGACGTGCCGCCCGGTCAGACCTGGGCCGGTAACCCGGCCCGCCCGCTCGTCCCGTCCACCGCTGCCCTCCTGGAGGCCTCCCTGTGACGACCGTCGACCGACCCGTGACGACCCGTCCGGTCCCGCTGGTCGACCTCGGCATCCAGCGCGACCGCATCGCCGACGAGGTGGCCGAGGGGTTCGCGCGGGTGCTGGCCACGACCGCGTTCGTGCAGGGACCCGACGTGGGCGCCTTCGAGGAGGAGTTCGCCGCCTTCACCGGCCGGGCGCACTGCGTCGGCGTCGGCAACGGCACCGACGCGCTGGAGTTCGCGCTGCGGGCCGCGGGCGTCGGCGCGGGCGACCCCGTGGCGCTGCCGGCCAACACCTTCGTGGCCAGCGCGGAGGCGGTGCTGCGCGCCGGTGCCCGGCCGGTGCCGGTCGACGTCGACGACGAGCACCTGCTGCTCGACCCGGCGGCCCTCGAGGCGGTCGCGGGGGAGTGCCGCGCGGTGCTCCCGGTCCACCTGTTCGGCCAGATGGCCCCGATGGCGGAGATCCGGGAGGTCGCCGAGCGGTACGGGCTGGTGGTGGTCGAGGACGCCGCGCAGTCGCAGGGCGCCACCCACCGCGGGGTGCCGATGGGCGGCTGGGGCACCGCGGCCGGCACGAGCTTCTACCCGGGCAAGAACCTCGGCGCCTACGGCGACGCGGGCGCGGTGACCACCGACGACCCCGGCGTCGCCCGCACGGTGCGGCTGCTCGCCAACCACGGCAGCGAGGTCAAGTACGAGCACCCCGTCCTGGGCTTCAACTCCCGCCTGGACACCCTGCAGGCTGTGGTGCTGCGGGCCAAGCTGCACCGGCTCGCCGGGTGGAACGCCGAGCGGGTGGCCGCCGCCGACCGCTACGCGGACCTGCTCGCCGGCGTCCCGAGCGTGCGGCTGCCGGCGGTGGCGCCGGGCAACGAGCACGTGTGGCACCTCTACGTCGTGCGGGTGGCCGCCCGCGACGCCGTGCTGGCCGACCTCAACGCGGCCGGGATCGGGGCCGGCGTGCACTACCCGGTGCCGGTGCACCTGACCGGCGCGCTGGCCCCGCTGGGTCACGGGCCGGGCGACTTCCCGGTCGCCGAGCGGGCGGCCGGCGAGATCCTCTCCCTGCCGCTGTTCCCGGGCATCACGCCCGCCCAGCAGGAGCGCGTCGCCGAGGTGCTCGCCGGGGCGGTGGTGCGGCATGGCTGAGCCGCCCGGCGTGCAGGTGCACCGGCTGGGGCTGTGCGAGAGCGACGACGTCGGCCCCGGCACCCGGATCTGGGCCTGGGCGCACGTGCTGCCCGGCGCCCGCGTCGGGGTCGACTGCAACGTGTGCGACCACGCCTACGTCGAGGGCGGCGCCCGCCTCGGCGACCGGGTGACCGTGAAGAACGGCGTCCTCGTCTTCGACGGCGTCGACATCGGCGACGACGTGTTCCTCGGCCCCGGCGTCGTGTTCACCAACGACCTGCGGCCCCGCGCGCACGTGAAGAAGGGTGCCGACGCGCTGCTGCCGACCGTGGTCGAGGACGGCGTCACGCTCGGCGCGGGCACCGTCGTCGTCTGCGGCACCCGCATCGGCCGGCACGCCTTCGCCGCCGCCGGCTCCGTCATCACCCGCGACGTCCCGGCGCACGCCTTCGTCGCCGGCAACCCCGCCCGGCAGCGCGGCTGGGTCTGCGCCTGCGGCGAGCGGCTCGACGACCTGACCTGCGCCGCCTGCGGTGCGGCGTACGTGTGCCCAGGTCCCGGCGCGGGCCTCGAGCACGCTCCGATCCCGGCGTCATCGGGCGCCTGATCATGGGCCTGCGCGTCAGCGAGGAGGCCTCGCTCTTCAATCGTGCGGGGCATGCCCTCGGCTGGAGCGTGGCGAGCACGGCGATCGGCAAGCTGAGCACCCTCGCGATCGGCATCGCACTCGCGCGCATCCTCGGTCCCGAGGAGTTCGGGACGTTCGCCGTCGCCCTCGTGGCGCTGCTGGCCGTCCTCAGCTTCAACGAGCTTGGTGTCAGCCTGGCGATCGTCCGCTGGCCGGGAGAGCCGGAGGACATCGCACCGACCGTCGCCACGCTGTCCGTGGGCTCGAGCCTCGTCACCTATGCCGGCTGCTGGTTCGCGGCACCGGCGTTCAGTGACCTCATGGGCCAGCCCGATGCGACCCCAACGGTCCGGCTGCTCTGCGTGTGCGTGCTCGTCAACGGCCTGGTGGCCGCTCCGGCAGCAGTCCTGCAACGCCAGTTCCGGCAGGACCGCAAGCTCGTCGCCGACCAGGTGACCACGTGGGTCGGCGCCCTCGTCTCGATCGGTTGTGCGCTGGCCGGTGCAGGGGCGATCAGCCTGGCCATCGGGCAGCTCACCGGCGCCGTCGCCGGTGGCGTGCTGCTCGCCGCGTTCGCGCCGTCGGCGCTGCGATTGGGGTTCGACCCCGGACGAGCCCGCGCGCTGCTCCGCTTCGGGCTGCCGCTGGCGGGCTCGAGCATCGTCGTCTTCGCTGTCGGCAACGTCGACCGACTGGTCGTCGGAGCCGTGCTCGGGCCGGTCCCGCTGGGTCTCTACGTCCTCGCGGTCAACCTGGCGAACTGGCCGGTCGCCGTCTTCTCCCAACCCGTCAGGGCAGTCGCTCCGGCCACGCTCGCCCGGCTGCAACACCGTCCCGACGTGATGCGCTCGACCTTCCTCGTGTTCGCGGGCCTGCTCACCGCCGTCACTGCGCCGGTGTGCGCGCTCCTGGGTGGAGCCGCCGAGCCGCTCGTGCGACTGGTCTACGGCACCGTGTGGGCCCCGGCGGCCGAGGCCCTGCCGTGGCTGGCCGCACTCGCCGTGCTGCGGGTGCTGTTCGAGTTGCACTACGACCACCTGGTCGTCCTGGCCCGAACCCGGGCGGTCTTCGCCGCCCAGGTCGTGTGGCTCGCTGCGCTGCTTCCGGCGACGGTCCTGGGTGCGCGGGCAGCCGGAGCGGAGGGAACCGCGGCTGCGTCCCTCCTCGTTGCGGCGCTGGTGGTCGCGCCCGTCTACCTCACCGCGGTGAGCCGGTCGGGGGTCGCTCCCGCCGCGGTCGGTCGGCGGGTCGCCCTGCCGGCCGGGGTCGCCGCCGTCGTGGGAGCGCTCGCGTGGCTCGTGTCCCGGACCGTCGACCCGGACATCGTGGCGCTGGCGACCGCCGCCGTACCGGCAGTCGCGGCGGTCGCGTTGCTGCTGTACCGGGCGCGGGACGACGTCCGGCGGCTCCGCAGTGACCTCGGACGCCAGGAGGTCGCCCCGTCGGTGCCGGCGGTCCCCTCGTCGACCGGGGCCGCGATCTCGACAGGAGGGATCCGCCCGTGAGGCCTCTGCGCGTCCTCGTGTACCCGCACACGATGGAGATCGGCGGCAGCCAGCTCAACGCGCTCGAGATCGCCGCGGCCGTTCGCGATCGCGGACACGAGGTGCTGCTCTACGCGCCCGACGGGGACCTGCTCTCCCACGCCCACGACCTGGGTCTCGAGCACGTACCGGCGGCCACCGCGCCGTTCCACCCCTCGCCCACGGTCACCGCCGACCTGGCGCGCCTGGTGCGCGACCGTGGGCTGGACGTCCTGCACGGTTACGAGTGGCCGCCGGCCCTCGAGGCATTCGCCGTGCGTGCCCTGCGACCGCACGTGGCCGCCGTGGCCACGGTGATGTCCATGGCCGTGCCGCCCTTCCTGCCCTCGTCCATGCCGCTCGTCGTCGGCACCCAGCGGCTGGCCGACCAGGCCCGCCGTGTGCGGCGTGGCCCGGTCCAGCTCCTCGAGCCACCGGTCGACACGCAGGCCAACCGGCCGGGGATCGCCGCGGCCGCGTTCCGCGCCGCGTACCCGGTCGACCCCGGTACCGCCCAGGTCGTCGTCGTGTCCCGGCTCGCACACGAGCTCAAGCTGGAGGGCATCCTCACGGCCGTCCGCGCGGTCGCGGCGCTGACCCGGCACCGGGCCATCCGCCTGGTCGTGGTGGGAGACGGTCCGGCGGCGCCCGAGGTGCGTAGAGCGGTCGACGATGCCAACCACCGCTGCGGCAGAGAAGTGGTCCTGATGACGGGGCAGCTCGCCGACCCGCGAGGCGCCTACGACACGGCAGACGTCTGCCTGGGCATGGGCGGCTCGGCACTCCGGGCCTTGGCTTTCGCGAAACCGCTGGTGGTGCAGGGGGAGGGCGGCTTCTTCGAGCTCCTGACGCCCGACAGCGTCCACACCTTCCTCGAGCAGGGCTGGTACGGGGTGGCCGAGCGTGACCCGGAGGACGCCGCCGCACACCTGAGTACGGTCCTCGCGACCGTCCTCGACGACGGGGACAGGCGCGGACAGCTGGGGGGTTACGGCCGCGAGCTCGTCGAGAGCCGGTTCAGCCTCACGGCTGCGGCTGCGGTGCAGGAGGAGGTCTACCGGCAGGCGATGGCCGGGAGGGCCGGCGCACTCCGCACGGTCACCGAGGGCGTGTCTGCAGCCCGCAGCGTCGTGGGGCACAAGCTCCGGCGCAGAGTGCAGCGCTTGTGGACACACGTGCCCTTGGACGACTTCAACGCCCGCCCGGCCTGATCCCCGCGGCGACGTCGGCAGCGGCGAGGAGTGACTCAGCCCTGGCCGACCAGCTGTTGGCGCGTACGAAGGCGTCCTGCCGGGAGCCCGACGCGCGCGATCTCCCTGCGGAGGCCACACGCCGCGCGGTCGCCGCGAACTCATCAGGCGTGTCGGCGGTCTCGACGAGCCCCGCGGGGACGAGGTCCAGCGCAGGCAGCCGGGTGCTCACCACCGGCAGTCCGGCAGCGAGGTACTCCAACGTCTTGAGGGGAACGCTGGCGAGGTTGAAGTCGGACCGTGCGTACGGGGTGAGTCCGACATCCATCACCCGCAGGTAGGAGGGGAGCTGTTCGAAGGGCCGGGGTCCCGTCCACTGGACGTTGGGGCGACTGAGGAGGGCGGTGACACGCCCCGGCAACAGCGCGGGGTCGAGCGGTCCGACCAGCAGTAGGGAGAGCCCTGTCTCGGCGACGCACTCCAGCATCCGGAGGTCCAACCGAGCGCTGAGCTGTCCGACGACCCCTGCTATGGGTCGGGGAAGTCGGACATCGGCTGCCGGATCGGCCCCGCGCACCCGGTCGCGCAGGCCGGGATCGCAACCGTTCGGGAGCACGAGCGGTCGGTACCCGGCCGCCGCCCAGCGCTGTGCCAGGGACGGCGAGATGGCGATCGGGACGTCCGCGTCCCCCAGTTGTCGTGCCTCCCACTGCTGCAGGAGCCGTGGCGAGATGTCCATCAGTCCGGAACCTGCGACGAAGTCGTCCGTGGCGAAGTACAGACGGGTCTGCGCCCGGAGGGGACGAGGTTGTGCGGTGGCCACCACGACCGTCGACCGGCCGGCCCGGACGTCTGGCAGGGCGGCGCGGATCGCACGGCGGGCGGCGAGGACCGCGCACCAGGCGGACAGCCGCCAGGTCATCCGTCGGTTGGGCCAGGGCGGACCCACGACGTGCACGACCCTGAGCGAGGGCGACACCTCCTCCACCCTCATCGGTCGGACCAGCCCGCGGATCCCGTGGTGACGCACCCACCGGTGCAGCGCTTCCGGCGGTTCGATCCACAGGACCGGCCGTCGGCGGGAGATCTCGGTCGTCAGCAACTTGTCCGTTCCGGTGACCGCGGTCCAGCGCACGCCCGGGAACCACAGGACCGGCGTGCCGTCGAGGTGCCTGCCGTCGACCAGGGGGAGTCCTGTCGTGGTGGAGCGAGGACGTCGGGATCTGCGCCGCCCGCCCCGCTGCCAGGACCGGCCGAGCGGGGCGCTCATCGGGTAGCGCTCGCCATGGCGCGGACGATAGCCCTCCACACCGGGCGGGGTGGCCTCGCGGACCGCGGTGCCGGACCGGCCCATCCCCGCCACGGGTGTGCCAGTATGCGCGACCGCACGGTGGCCACGGGGCGGGAGGCCGGCGTACCCGGTCGACTGGCGCGAGACCCCGGTCGCCCCAGTCGGCGGAGCCGTCGACCAATGCACTCTGGGGGTGTGGTGGAACCGCGAGTCCCAGTCACCAGGCGGCGGGTGCGGCGTCGTCCACACGGGCGGCTCCGGCCGGACCCGGGTCCGGTCAGGAGGTGGGCAGAGTGACCACCCGCGTGGACCATGCGCTGCTGACCCGCTTCAACCTGCCCTCTCAGGGCCACGAGAGCATCGTCAGGGCACGGGACAACTGGCTGCGGGACAGGGTTGAGCTCTTCGAGCGGCACTGCCTTCCTTCTGTCCGGGCCCAGACCAGCCGCGACTTCTCGTGGCTGGTCTACTTCGACGTCGCCAGCCCCGCGTGGCTCCGCGAGTGGATCGCCTCGCACGAGGAGCGCGGTCACTTCCGGCCTCTCTTCAGGGAGGAGGTGCCGCGTTCGGACCTCCTCGCGGACATCCGCGCGGCGACGGGCGGAGTCGCGGGAGCGCTGGTGACGACCAACCTCGACAACGACGACAGCATCGCCCGGGACTTCGTCGCCCGTGTCCAGTCCGCGCCGGTGCCCGGCTCACGGGCAGCGGTCTACGTGGGGGACGGCCTCATCTTGCGGGACGGTCGGTTGTACCGGCGACGGGATCGGTTCAACGCCTTCTGCTCGGTGCGCGAGACCTGGCACGAGCCGGTGACGTGCTGGTCGGAGTGGCACAACCGGTTGCACCGACACATGCCGGTGGTGGTGTTGGGGGGACGACCGGGTTGGGTCCAGGTGGTCCACGGCGGCAACGTCAGCAACCGGGTCCGTGGACGCAGGGTCGGCCCCTCCGCGTACCGGGAGGACTTCCCCGGTGTACTGGAGGAGGTCCCCGAGCCCCGGCGCTCCGAGTGGGTACGGGAGACAGTCGTGGAAGCACCCGTGCGGCTGATCCGTGAGGCGGGGCGCGCCGCCTCGAAACGCGCGGTCGACCGCGTGCTGGGCAGGGACGGACTGGACCGGGTGAAGTCGCTGGTGGAGTCAGCTCGTCGCCGACGTGCCTGACGGGGCCACCGGTGCTGTGTCGTTGTGGATCGCCCGGCAATAGATGCGCCGAGTCGGGCGCGAGGCCGGTGACGCGCCATCTGTTTCGCCGTAGGGTCACCCACCTCTGCGACGTCCGGTCAGCAGGTCTGCCTGGCCGGACGTCGCGCGAGCGCATGCAGATGACGAGCGGGGACCGATGTTCGACGAGCGCCGTCCGGGTGAGCCCGAGGTGGAGGTGGACTGCGCGCTCGTCGTCGTCACCTACAACAGTGCCGTGGACCTGAACAGCCTGCTCGACTCGGTCCCCGCTGCTGCCGGCCACGTCACCGTGCACACGACGGTCGTCGACAACGCCTCCGCCGACGACGTCGAGGGGGTGGTACAGGCCCACGACGACGTCCGGTTGATCCGGTCGAGCGCCAACCTCGGCTACGCCGGAGCGATCAACGTCGCGCTGGCGGAGCTGCCCCCCAGCACCTGGGTGCTCGTCCTCAATCCCGATCTGACCCTGATGCCCCGTGCCATCGAGACCCTCGTCGAGGTGGGTACCCGAGGCGGTGCGGACGTCGTAGTCCCCACCTTGCTGGACACGTCGGGCCGGGTCGCACCGTCCCTGCGCCGAGAACCTGCGCTGCTCCGCGGCTTGGGCGAGGCCCTCCTCGGGGACCACCTGCCTCGACGTCCGGCCTGGTCTGCGGAGATCGTCCGGGACCCGGGCGCCTACCGGCACGAACACGCGGTCGAGTGGGCCACCGGGGCTGCGCTGTTGCTCCGTCGTACGGCGGTGGAGACAGCTGGTCGCTGGGACACCCGCTTCTTCCTGTACTCGGAGGAGACGGACTACTTCCGTCGGCTGCGCGAGGCCGGTCGGACGATCCGGTATACGCCGGCGGCCATCGCGCGGCACCGGGGAGGGGGATCCGGTTCGTCCCCGCAACTTGTCGCTCTCCTCGTGATCAACCGGGTCCGGTACTACCGCAAGTGGCACGGGGCCGCGGCGGTGGGCGCCTACTGGCTGGTCTCCGTCCTCCACTGCCTGCTCCGGATCGGCAAGCCGGGAGAGCGGTCGGCACTGTGGGCCCTGATCTCCCGCCGCGCTCGCGCCGGCCTCCCCGGACCACCGCACGGTCCTGACAGGGTCGACCACGGCCCCGCCCGGTCCGTGGCTGCGTGACGACCAGTGGACGGACGACACGCCTCAGGCCGCAGACACCACCCCGGTGACCCGGGCGGTGGTGCCCTTCCACCACCCCGCAGCCCTGTCGACAGGAGGTCCGGCCGGCCCCGGCACCTGCTGACCACGCCCCACGGTGCCCGCAGCGGTCAGCAGGACCTCACGGTCGCCGAGGTGCTGTCCCACGTGGCTCCCGACGGGATGGCCGGGAGCGCCGTCGACGGGTCGGCGTCCCCAGCCGTCCCGACGGGGGCCGCGAGGGCCGCGATGGAGGACCGTCGGTCCGTCCGGTGGAGTCTCGACCGCACCGAGGCACGTGACGACAAGCAGGCCGTGTTCGCCGTCGGGCTGTACGCCGTGACGCTGTTCGTGTTCCCGTCCAACCTGGTCATCGGGGTCCTCGGCGGCCAGGGGTTCGTGGCGGGACTGGTGGCCCTGACCCTCTTCGGCTGGTGGGTCGTCTCCACCCTCCTCGGGTCCCACGACCCTGTGGCCGTCCGCCACCCGACGCGCGGCGTGCTGGTGTACCTCGCGGTCATGAGCCTGATCTCCTGGGCCCTGACCCCGTTCCACGGCCTCACCGTGACGCAGCAACTGGGCGCGGACCGGTGGTTGGTCATGCTGGCCCAGTACGCGGGCGTGGTCCTCGTGGCCGCCGAGGGACTGAGCCGGCGGGGTCTGATGACCGTCCTGCGACTGACCGTCCTCGGTGCCGCCTTCTGTGCGTTCGTCGCCGTTCTCCAGCTGCTGCTCGACGTCGACCTCAGTGGGATCATCCGTGGCTCGCTACCGGGCTTCAGCGTGGACCTGAGCCACGACGTCTACGAGGACCGGGGAGCGCTCCAGCGGGTGTTCGGTACGTCGGCGCACCCGATCGAGCTCGGTGTCATCTCCGGGATGCTGCTGCCCGTCGCCATCGTCGTCGCCATGCAGGACCGTTCCCGCTCAGCGTTGCGACGGTGGGTGCCGGTTCTGCTCATAGCCCTGGCCATCCCGGCTTCGGTGTCACGCTCGGCGGTGTTGACCGCGGTCGTGTCATCGGCGGTGTTGATCCTGTGCCTGCCGCCGCGTCCGCGCCTGACCGCGCTGGTGATCATCCCGCTGGGCACCTTCGTGGTCGGCCTGATGCGGCCCGGGTACTTCCGGACCCTCGCGGATCTGGTGGGTGCGGGCAGCGCGGACACCTCGGTCTCCGGTCGGCTGGCGGACGTCCCCCTGGTGCAGCGGCTGGTGGCCGAGCACCCGTGGTTCGGCTTCGGGGGCGGGACCTACGTCCCCGGCAACGCTCTGGACATCCTGGACAACCAGTACTTCAAGAGTGCCATCGAGCTCGGGCTCGTCGGTCTCACCGGACTGCTGGCCTGGCTGCTGCTACCGGTCCTGATCGGGATCGACGCGCGGCGCCGATCCGGCGATCCGGGGCTGCGAGCCGTCGCCGGCGCCCTGACAGGTGCGGCGCTCGCCAGCGCCGTCGCCTCCTACACCTTCGACGGACTCGCCTTCAACATGTACGGCGGCCTGCACGCCCTGGTCGTCGGTTGTATCGGAACGTGCTGGCTGCTCGCGCGGGCAGAGAGGCGCCAGGCCTCCTCCGACACCGCGCGTCCCGGCGACTCGGCCCTGCTACGAGGGAGTTGACGTGGACCTGCTCGCGATCATGGCATCACTCTGGCGCCACCGGCTGCTGACCGCGGTGATGGTGACGTTGACCGTGGCGGGTGCGCTCAGTGTGCTCACGCTGGCTCCCCGGGAGTACAACGCCCACGCCTCTTACGTGCTCGTCAACCCGCTGCCGCAGCCCACGCAGAGCGAGGTGGTCGAGGATCCCTCCTTGGCGGAGATCAACTGGGACAACCCCTATCTCCGCTTCGCGAGCGAGGGCACCGTGGGGCAGGTGCTGGCCGGTCGCATGAACGGGAACGGCGTCCGGCAGGCGATGGTGGGGGCCGGCGCCGACGGTGACTACAGCGTGGCGCAGTCACCTACGTCCCTGCAGATCCTGGACGTCGTCGGGACCGGGACCAGCGCACAGGAAGCGGAGCACACACTCGAGCTGGTCAGCCAGCGGATGCAGGACGAGCTGCACGCGATGCAGAAGGTCAACGGGGCCGACGACCGTACGCTCATCACCATCCTCCCCGTCGCAGCGCCGACCGCGGCGCATGTCGTGATCTCGGGCACCATCCGGACGCTCGTGGGCGTGATCGCAGCGGGCGTGCTGGTGCTCTTCGCGGGCATCTCGCTCGCCGAGGCACGGCGCCGGGGTCCGGACGCCCCGGCTGACCCGCTGACGGCACGAGCTGCCCGTGGGCGGAGGACCGGGCGCGGGAGCCCGCCTGCCCACGCCAACGCGCCCGGGGCGCTCGACGACGTGTCGTGGCCGTCCGTCACGGAACCCGTCGGCGACGGTGGGTCACCCCGGGCGACCGTGGATCGTCCCCAGGCCGAGGACCAGACCGTTCGCATCTGACCCGCAGGCCCCGCCCCCGGCCGCGGCCGGGGGTGCCTCACACGGGCACGGAAGCCGACCGGTTCCGACCCAGAACCTCCCTGTGCCAGACCTCGAGCCCCATCAACGTCCACAGGCGGCTGGTCTCGTCGTGCCGACCGGACTCGTGACGGGTGAGGAGTTCCCGGACGGCCTGCCGGTCGAAGACGTCGGAGACGAAGGACGACGGGGAGTCCAGGAGATCACCGGCCATGTCGCGCAGGTCCCCCCCGCGGAACCAGGCATCCAGCGGCACCTTGAACCCGGACTTCCGCCGATCCACGACCTCGTCCGGCAGGTAGCGCCGCGCCACCTCCTTCACGACCCACTTGCCGACGCCTCGCCGGAGCTTGACCGGCGTCGGCAGCGAGAAGGCGAGCTCCACGACGCGCCGATCGAGGAAGGGCGGGCGGAGTTCGAGCGAGGCGGCCATCGACATGCGGTCACCCCGCTCGAGGAGGTTGTCCGCCAGCCACGAGTGGCAGTCCGCGTAGAGCATGCGCCGGACGAGGTCACCTCCGGCGCCGGTGTACTCCGGCGCCGGAGGACGCGAAGGGAGGTCCGCCAGCAGACGGCTGCGCTCGAGGGACGAGAAGGGGGCGAACCAACTCCGCATG
The DNA here is from genome assembly GCF_054049915.1 of Geodermatophilus sp. SYSU D00766. NCBI lineage: Bacteria > Bacillati > Actinomycetota > Actinomycetes > Geodermatophilales > Geodermatophilaceae > Geodermatophilus > Geodermatophilus sp. SYSU D00766. Next base: position 92,641 of record NZ_JBJGYI010000004.1, on the reverse strand, counting down.
CGCTCGGCGGGATCTGCAGCCGACAGGGCACGCGCCAGGACGGCGAACCGAGCCTGACCGGCCGGGAGGACCCGCGCTGCGGCGGTGAGGAGCTGCCCGCGGACAGCCCGCGGGAGGCGGTCGATGCGCGCGGCAACCGCGGCTGCCCGGTACTTGGGGTACCCGGCGAACAGCTCGTCGCTGCCCTCCCCGGACAGTACGACCGTCACGTCCCGCCGGGCGAGCTGCGCGAGGCGGAACACCGCGACGTCAGCCGGTTCGGAGAGCGGTGCATCCCGGTGCCAGGTCAGTTGTGGGAGGAGCGTTGCGAAGTCACCGGCTCCCACGGTGACCTCGTGGTGATCGGCGCCGACGAGCTCCGCCACCCGGCGCGCCCAGCCCAGCTCGTCGACGCGCGGATCACCGAAGCCGGCTGCATAGGTGGAGACGCCCCGGCCACCCCGCGCCTCGGACACGAGCGCGACGATGAGGCTGGAGTCGATGCCCCCGGAGAGGTAGGCCCCCACGGGGACGTCGGCGACGAGGGCCTCGGCGACCGCGACACGCAGTGCGTCGTGCAGGTCATCCACTGCCACGCGGGGATCGGTGACCGATGTCGTGGGCGGTTCCGAGGGGATCTGCCAGTACGGGTGCTCGGTGACGCGACCGGACGGTGTGACGAGCAAGCGGTGGCCTGGCCGCAGCTTCCGCACACCGGCCAGGAGCGTGTGCGGCGCCGGTACGGACCGATGCGCCAGGTAGTCACCCAGGCTGGCCGGATCGACCTCGACCTGAGGCAGCACCGGCAACAGCGCCTTGATCTCGCTGGCGAAGGCGACGATGGTCTCGTCGGCGTACCAGTAGAGCGGCAAGACCCCCATGCGATCCCGGACGAGGTGCAGCTCCCCGGTCGCGGCGTCGTGGATCGCGAACGCGAACTGTCCCCGTAGACGCGTGAGCCCGTCGATGCCCCACCGCCGGTAGGCGGCGAGGACGACCTCGGTGTCCCCGTCCGTGGTCCACGGGTAGTCCCGGCACCACCGGCGCACCTCGCGGTAGTTGAGGACCTCCCCGTTGAAGCTCAGGTGCAGCCGACCCTCGGGCGAGGCCATCGGCTGCGCCGACCCCTCCAGGTCGATGATCGACAGGCGTCGATGGCCCAGACCGAGAGGACCGGAGCACCAGATCCCGTGCCCGTCCGGTCCTCGGTGAACGAGCCGGGCGGTCATCGCCTCGACCACTTCGGGATCGGCCGGACGGCCGTCGAGGTGCAGGATGCCGGCGATCCCACACATCAGGCGGACCCCTCCTGCTGCTCGGCCAGCCTGACGAGATCGTCGGCTCGGGCGTCCCATGACGCTGCCGCCACCGAGGCGCGTCGGCTCACCGGGTCGCCGAGCCCACCGTCCTCCAGGCTGTGCCGGACCAGGCTGATGAACTCGTCCTGGTCTGCCGCGATCCGGATGCGGTCGGCGTATCCCCGGACCTCGGGGAAGTCCGTGCTCACGACCGCGAGGCCCAGCGCCAGGTACTCCTTCAGCTTGATGGGGTTGCACCTGGCGATCCACTCGTTGTCGAGCCACGGCATGAGCGCCACGTCGAAGCCCGCTCCGTACGTGGGCACCTGCTCGTACGGGCGATAGCCGAGCCGGTGGACGTTGGGATGACGGGTGAGTTGTTCCGTGGATCGGTTCGCATCGCCGACGAGGACGAGGCTGGCCTCGGGGAACTCGACGGCGACCCGCTCCAGGAGGTCGAAGTCGACGAGGTAGTCGTCCAGGCCGCCGAAGAAGCCGATGCGAGGGTGTGGGATACCGGCGAGATCGGCGGGCTCGGGGCCGGCGTCCGGGGTGAAGTGGTCGATGTCCACGCCGTGGTCGAGGAACCGCGCGCGATCACCGGTCAGGCGGTCCTCCTCGGTCATCAGTGCCCGACTGACGTACAGGACGCGGTCGGCGTGGTGCAGCAGAGCGTTCTCGAGGGCACCGACGGTCCGCTGGTCGCTCTCCGGGAAGTCGGAGTGCCGGTCGGATCGGTTGTAGACGAGAGCACGACGCTCGAGCGGGCGCACGACGTCCCACGCCGTCGGGATCGTGCACACGATCACCGGGGCGGGGGGCATGCGGAGTAGCCGCATGGCCAGCCGCACCTGGGCCCGTACGCTCCACGCGTTGACACGCCTCAGCAGGGAGTTCCGGTAGAACGGCAGCACGACCGGCGTCATGACGTGGAACTCGGGCGTGTCCCGCAGGGGGCGCCGCAGCAGCTTCGCGGTGCTCGCCGCCTTGCGGCCTATCCGTCGCAGTACCTGGGTACTGCGACCCGGCAGAGGCATCCGCAGCCCGATCGAGTTGACCAGGAGCACGCGACGCGTCCGGGCCACGCGTCGCATCAGCTGGAAGTCGGAGTGGGCCCGGTTGTGGTACCACCAGTCCTGGGCCGAGAAGCAGACGTAGCCCGGCGCCGGCTCGCGCAGGTCCGTGAGGTCCTCTGACTGCCGCTCATCGACCAGCCTCTCCTCGACGTGCATGGCGGGGAGCATGGCCCATGGCCCTCGTCGCGGCCATGGCCTCGCGTCTGGCTCCGCACCGGATGTCGCGGCGGCCGGTTCCAGGTGGAGGTCGGCGTTCACCGATGCACCCGCCGCAGGCGTGGACCTCCGGACTGACACCGGCACGGCTGCGTCACGGGGCACCGAGGGGCTTCCCTCTGGTGTCGGCCCGGCCCGGGTCGTGGAGGTAGTTGTCGGCCCACTCGCTCCACCCGGTGCCGCCCTGCACGTAGGCCGGCCCGTAGCCGGTCCCGCTGAAGCGGTTGTCGACGGCTGCCAGGTTGGCGTAGGTGTGGCCACCGTCCTGGTTCAGGCCCAGCTGGTAGCCGCCTCCTTCCAAGAGGTTCCCGGTGACCGTGAGGTTGTCGATGTCACCGGCCAGGGCCTGCACGAAGAGGGCACCCGTGTCGTTCCCCGAACTGCAGTCGAAGCGGTTGTCCCGCACCACGAGGCGGCGGTCGCCGGATCTGCTCGAGTCGAAGTCCCGGACGGTGAAGGCATCGCTGTGATTCCCCGTCGTTGCACCGTCTCCGTACGCCCTGAGGCGGGTGACGTAGTTGCGTTCGATGAGGCTGCTCCGATCGTGACCGGCGTTCATGATGGCGATGCCGCTGCCCACGTCGTGGACGTAGTTGTTCCTCAGGTCGGCGATGCCGAGGAACCCCGTCGTGAAGGCACCGGCCTGCGCGTCCAACAGCGAGCCGTCGATCTCCGAGTTCGTGATGGTCACGGGCCCCGGGGACACCGGGCACCCGTCCGCCGCCGAACAACGGTTGAAGTCCGTGGTCGTGAGGATCGGCATGCCCGAACCGATCGACGTCGGCTGCACGCAACTCTTGTCGATCGTGATGTCGGCGTTGGACAGGTCGAGCGACTCGGTGATGCGCACCTCCGAGATCACCGAACCCGGAGGTGGCTTGATGCTCCCCGTGTAACGGGGCAGGTCACCGCAGCTCAGGCCGAAGGGTGCCAGGCCCGTGTTGTGAGCGCTGAGCTGCCAGCCCCGCAGCGGTTCTCCCGCGGTGCGGTCCTCGGTGCGGGGTGCGGCGGCGTCAGGCGTCGGCGATGACGGTCCGCTCCGGGTCGTCAGCACCACGACCACACTCGTGCAGAGGACCAGCAGGACCGCGCAGGCGACCAGTCCGGTCCGTCCCAACCGTGGGCGGTGTGCCCTCATGGCGCCGACCCCCGTACCGCCGTGCCGTGGGCCAGGGAGCTTAGGCGGGAGGACGAGGTCAGCTCAACGGGCCGGCGCGTGGCAGGGCTGCCCCGGAGGCGCTGTCGGTCTCCCCTCACCAGCGGACCCTGACGGGGACGTGCCCCGCCCCGGGAGAGGGGTGGGGCACGTCAGCGGGAGCCCGTCAATTGCGGTGGTACCCGTCAGGGCTGGCTGATGGCTGTTCCGCGCCCGTCGGGGGCGTTGGGGTCGAACCGGAAGTTGTCGGCCCAGGTCGCCCAGCCGACACCGGAGTTGACCGCCACCGGGCCCCACGACGTCGGCCGGAAGCGGTTGTCGGTCGCGTGCACGTTGCCGTACACCCCGCCGCTGTTCTCGATGTAGAGGTTGTAGCCGGCGCCCTCGAGGTAGTTCCCCTCGATCCGGACGTTGCGGATGTCCTCCCACGTCGGCTGGATGAACAGGGCGCCGGTGTCATTGCCGGTGCGGCAGTCCAACCGGTTGTTGCTGAAGCGCGCCACGCGTGTGTTCGGTCCGTTGGGGACGAAGTCGCGGATGGTGGCGGCCTCGTTGTGCGAGTCGCCGTCGGCACGCAGGCCGGTCACGTAGTTCTGCTCGGCCACCGCGTCGTGGACATTCCCGGTCCCGAAGAAGCAGATGCCGGAGCCCATGCCGTGGATGTAGTTGCGCTGCAGGACGCCGACCCCGCGGAAGGCGCAGGAGCGTGCGATCTCGGAGGCAGGAGCCAGCGATCCGTCGAACTCGGAGTCGGCGATGAGGACCGATCGCGGTGAGGTCACCTCCCCCCCGCCCGTGGCCCAGTTGTCGTTGAAGACGAGGTTCCGGTTGTCGCCGCGGGTCGGCCGGATGCACGACTTCGTCACCTGGATGTCGCCGTTCGACAGGTCCAGGACGCCGGTAATCCGGACCCCGGAGATCCGAGCCCCGGCCGGCGGCTTCAGGGACCCCGTGTAGGCCGGGAGTGAGTCGCAGGACAGACCGAAGGGCGCGAGTCCCACATTCTTCGCGTCGAGCTGCCAACCCCTCAGCGTGCTGCCGGTGGGAGCGGCAGGTGCCGTGACGGTGGGGTCGGCCTCGTCGTTGTCACCGGCTGTGTTGCAGCCCGGGTCGGCAGGGTGGTCGGCCCGACCGTCGCGGTCGTTGTCCAGGCCGTCGCTGCAGGCGGTGGTCGGCGGAGGAGATACCGGCTGCGGTGTCGTGCCTGCGGTCACCCCGGCCACGAACACGGGGGTGACCAGGTAGTCCGAGGCCGCGTAGGTGCGGGACGGCATCGTGGCCGCCGTTCCGTAGCTGTACACGCCACCGTTCGCCGGAACGGAGAGCGGGCCGCTGGTCTGGGCGGTGCCGCGCGCGTTCGTCACCGCGTCGTAGCGCCCGGTGGGGGCGAGGTAGGAGGCCACGTACGTGCGCCCGGCGACGACCGCCACCGGCTCGTCGAACCACTGCCGGACCGTGCCAGTCGCCGAGGGGATCCGGTTGGACGTGGCCAGCATCGCGCCGGTGGTCGCGTCCCAGAGGTGGACCGCCTGGGCCGTGTTCGCCTTGGACCCGCGCCGGAACTCGACGCCGGTGACGTAGCCGTTGGCTGCGGAGGTGAAGCGCACGCCGAGCGTGACAGAGCGCGTGTCGCTGTCCGCCGTACTCGTCGCGGGGAGGCCGATCCGACGCAGGGGTGACGCGCCGTCGACCTCGGCCACGAAGACCGGGGTCACCTGGTAGTCGGAACCCTGGAAGGTCGAGGCAGGAAACGTGGCGCTGCTGCCGTAGGTGTAGACGCCGGCGTTCGCCGGGGCGTTCAGCGGTCCGGTGGTCTGCGATGTGGTGCGCACGTTCCGCGCGGCGTCGTACCGGCCGGCCGGCGCCAGGTAGGAGGCCACGTACTCGTGCCCTGCCGTCACGGCAACCGGCTCGTCGAACCACTGGTGGACGACGCCGGTGCCGAGGACTGCGCGGCTCGAGGTGGCCAGTCTGGTCCTCGTGGTGGCGTCCCAGAGCTGGACCTCCCGGGCGGTGTTGGCCGACGAGCCCTTGCGGAACTCGACGCCTGTCACCAGCCCGTCGGTCGAGGCGGTGAAGCGGACGCCGAGGGTCACGGAGCGGCTGTCGTCGGCCACGGAGCTCCCGGGCAGTGCGGCGAGCCGGCTGAACGGCGAGGCAGCGTCCGAGGGGAGAGCTGAGGCGAGGCCCGGAGCGACAGCGAGAACGAGCGCTGTGACGAGCGTGCCGAGCAGGAGAGCGCGGTGGATCGAGCGGGATCTGAGGGTGAGCTGCATCAGCAGGGGAGACCTAACGGAGAACGGAGGATCACGCAGCGCGGGAGGTCTCGGCGCTGCGACATGTGGCCGCCGCCCCCGTGCGGACGGCCTCCATGAGGGGCGTCACGACAGTAAGCCACCGTTTGATTTCTCATCGTGACGGAGCGGATGACTGTGACGGGGGTGACAGCTGTTGCCGCCGTCGGCCAGACGTAACGGCCCCGGCGTTGGCACGTGCGACAGAACCCGTCAGCCGACAGGTCCTTCGCGCTCTTGCTTACTGCCGCAGTCCACTCCCCGCTCTGAAGCCGCGGGCGTCACGGGCTGCTGGACGGGAGTCCCTGGACGCTTGCCGGGCCACGGCATTCGGTCTCACTCCGTCGTGACGGTCACTGATCGTGACCCGAACCGTGCGGACGGCGCACGCCGTACCGCGCCTCGGGTTGTTCCCCTGTTGGGGTGGCGTCGTGGGGTCGCGGAGGTCCCTGCGCAGGTCAGCGCGTGGCTAGTGTCCGGCGCGCTCGCCGCGGACGGGACGGTCACGGGGGACCGCCGGTCACTGCGGGTCACCGCGCGCCGTCGTGCTCACCGTGAGGGATGCCATGCCCAAGCGTTCCAGGTCCCGTGTCCTCGTCATCGTGCAGAACCTGCCCGTGCCGCTCGACCGCCGGGTGTGGCTGGAGTGTCAGGCGCTGGTCGCGGACGGGATCGGCGTCTCGGTCATCTGCCCGAAGGGCCCCGGCGACCCGTCGTTCGCGGTGATCGACGGCGTCCCGGTGTACAAGTACCGGCCGGCCCCAGAAACGTCGGGGGCGCTGTCCTACCTCGTCGAGTTCGTCTACTGCTGGGTCCGGACCGCGCTGCTGTCGCTGCGGGTCTGGCGCCGCGACGGCTTCTCGGTCATCCAGGCCTGCAACCCGCCGGACACCTACTGGCTGCTGGCCCGCCTGTGGCGGACGCGCGGGGTCCGTTTCGTCTACGACCAGCACGACCTCAACCCGGAGGTCTTCCGCTCCCGCTTCGGCGAGCCTCAAGGCCTCCGGGCCCGGCTGGAGTACGGCGTGCTGACCTGGCTCGAGCGCTCCACCTACCGCGCCGCAGACGAGGTCATCTCGACCAACGAGTCCTACCGCCGCGTGGCGGTCACCCGCGGGCGCCGGGACCCTGCCCACGTCACGGTCGTCCGCTCGGGTCCCGACACCTCGCGGATGCGTCCCCGTCCCCCGGAGCCGGCGCTGCGGCACGACCGCTCGCTCCTGGTGTACCTCGGGATCATGGGCCCGCAGGACGGCGTGGACATCGCCCTGCACGCGATGGCCGAGCTTGTGCACGCGCGCGGCCGCGACGACGTCCACCTGGCGCTGCTCGGCTTCGGCGACTCCCTCGAGGACCTGCGCCGGCTCGCCACCGAGCTGCGGCTGGACCAGCACGTCACCTTCACCGGCCGGGCGGACGCCGAGATGGTCGCCCGCTACCTGTCCACCGCCGTGATCGGGTTGTGCCCCGACCCGAGCAGCCCGCTCAACGACGTGTCCACGATGAACAAGGTCATGGAGTACATGTCCTTCGCCGTCCCGGTGGTGGCCTTCGACCTGACCGAGACCCGAGTGTCCGCCGGGGACACCGGCGTCCTCGTCGACCCGCGTGCCGGTGCCGCCGGACTGGCAGACGCCGTGGCCGCGTTGCTCGACGACCCCGGCCGCCGGATCGCTCTGTCCCTGGCCGCGCGGCAGCGGGCCGTCGAAGACCTCGACTGGGCGCAGCAGGCCGTCCGCTACGTCGGCGTGCACCGCCGGGCGCTCGGGATGCAGGACGCGGTCGGGACCGTGTCACCTCGCAAGGTCCACACCGCCGTGCCCGCGGAGCCGGACGCCGAATCGCTGAGGGCGCTCGTCGCGACCCGCACGCCTCCCGGTGCCCTGCAGGGCGACGACCGCAGGGACCGGGTCGTCCCCAGCCCGCGTCCCGCTGCGGGGACCGGAGCACGGCCTGCCGACCGTTCTGGTACCACAGGCTCGCTGACGGCCCGTCCGACGGCGGCGGACCTGCGACCTGTGGCGGTGGCCGGACCACCAGGGACCACGGCCTTCCGGAGTGCGGCCCCGGAGTCGCCGGCATGAACGTTGGCGGCAGGCTGCGCGATCACCTCATCAGGGCGGGTCGAGCCGTCGCTCGTGACGTGGTCACACCTCCATACACGGCGCCGGGCCACTACTCCAACCCCGCGACGACGCCTGCGGACCGGGAGCGGGCCATCGCCAGACGCAGCCGGCCGTCGAAGGCGATCGACCTCCGGGAGGGCGACCAACGACGACTCGCGGAGCAGCTCGACCTCAGCCGCCCACCGTCCGACCGCTGGATCCCCGACAACTCCATGTACGGCGCTGCCGACGCGTCCGTCCTCCGGGGCATGCTGTTGCACCTCCGCCCGCGGCGGGTCGTCGAGATCGGATCCGGATACTCCACGGCGCTGGTCCTCGACGTGGCCGAACGGCACCTGCCCGACCTGCGCCTCACGTGCGTCGAGCCCTACGCGGACCGGCTCCGCTCTCGACTGCGGCCGGGCGACGCCGACCGGCTGACCCTGCACGAGAGACCTGTCCAGGACGTAGGGGTCGAGGTGCTGACCGGGGACCTCGCCGCGGGCGACGTCCTGTTCATCGACTCGAGCCACGTCGTCAAGGCGGGGTCGGACGTCGCTTGGCTGTTGCTGCGCGTCCTGCCGGAGCTCCCGGACGGCGTCCTGGTGCACGTCCACGACGTGCACTGGCCCTTCGAGTACCCGGACCAGTGGCTGCGGGAGGGGCGGGACTGGAACGAGGCGTACTTCCTCGAGGCGTTCCTGGCCTACAACGAGCGCTTTCGTGTCCTGTTGTTCGCCGACTGGCTCGCGACCGAGCACCCCGACCTCGTCGCTCCCGAGAACCGGGGCGTGCGCGGTGGCGCCATTTGGCTGGAGAAGGTCGCTCCACGGGCTTGAGGCCGAGCTGCCGGGCCGTGTCGCGAGACGGACGACGCCCGCCGGCGATCGTCCCGCAGCTCACCGGCAGTAGGGCCGGTCCCTCTCGTGTGCACCCCGGCGGGGCCGGCGCCGGCCGTCTAGCCTGGGAGGGGGCCCGGCGCCGCACTCGGCGGCGCTCTCTGCGGGCCGTCGTCCCCAGGAGGAAGTCCCCGTGAGCCTGCGCGGCGTGCTCGACGTCGTCCTCAGCGATCCCGGCACGGCCCGCGTGGTCGCCGCCGCGGGGTCGGCCGAGCTCGCCGTCCCGGCCCCGCCGCCGGTGCAGCCGCTGGTCGCCGCCGCGCTGGCCGCGGCGGAGCCCGGGGCGGACGTGCCGGTCCTGCTCGTGACCACCGGCGAGCGCGACGCCGACGTCGCCGCCGACCTGCTGCGCTGCTTCCTGCCCGACCGCCGGGTGGAGACCTTCCCGGCGTGGGAGACGCTGCCGCACGAGCGGCTCTCCCCGCGGGCCGACACGGTGGGCCGCCGGCTGGCGGTGCTGCGCGACCTGACCGACCCGGGCCAGAACGGCCGGATCGACGTGCTGGTCGCGCCGGTCCGCAGCGTGCTGCAGCCGCTGGCCCCGGGCCTGGGCGACCTCGTGCCGGTCGAGCTGCGCCCCGGCGACACCGTCGAGCTCGACGACGTCGCCCGCGCCCTGGCCGACGCCGCCTACACCCGCGTGGAGCTGGTGGAGAAGCGCGGCGAGTTCGCCGTCCGCGGCGGCCTGCTCGACGTCTTCCCGCCCACCGAGCCGCACCCGGTCCGGGTGGAGTTCTGGGGCGACGAGGTCGACGAGCTGCGGTACTTCTCCGCCGCCGACCAGCGCTCCCTCGACGACCGGCCCGAGCGGCTGTGGGCCCCGCCGTGCCGCGAGCTGCTGCTCACCGACGCCGTCCGGGCGCGCGCCGCGGAGCTGGCCGCCGAGCACCCCGGCCTCGCGGAGGTCCTCGGCAAGCTCGCCGAGGGCATCGCCGTCGAGGGCATGGAGTCGCTCACGCCCGCGCTCGTCGAGGGCGACCTGCAGCTGCTCACCGACCTGGTGCCCGCCGGCACGCACGTGCTCGTCGCCGACCCCGAGCGGGTGCGCAGCCGCGCCGCCGACCTGGTCCGCACCGCCGAGGAGTTCCTCGCCGCGTCCTGGGCCACCGCCGCGGTGTCGGGGGAGGCCCCGCTGGACCTCGGCGCGTCGTCGTTCCGCACCCTCGAGGACGTCGAGGCCGCCGCCCGCTCCCGCGGCCTGCCGTGGTGGACCACCGGCGCCTTCACCCTCGGCGACGACGACGCCGCGCTGCAGGCCACCACCGTCGAGCGCTTCGCCGGCGACCTCGACCGCGCCGTCGGGACGCTGCGCGACTGGACCCGCGAGGGCTGGCGGGTCGTGCTGACCTTCGCCGGGCCCGGTCCGGCCCAGCGCGCGGCCGAGCAGCTCGGCGCCGCCGACCTCGGCGTGCGGCTGGTGCCCGGCCTCGAGTCCGCGCCCGAGGCGGGGCTGACCTCCATCACCCAGGGCAACCTGGAGTCCGGCTTCACCCTCCCCGGCGTGAAGCTGGCGCTGGTCACCGAGCACGACCTCACCGGTCAGCGCGGCACCACGATGCGCGACGCGCAGAAGATGCCCGCGCGCCGCCGCAACGCCGTCGACCTGGTGCAGCTGCAGCCCGGCGACCTCGTCGTGCACGAGCACCACGGCATCGGCCGCTACATCGAGATGGTCAGCCGCACCGTCAACGGCGGGCAGCGCGACTACCTCATCGTCGAGTACGCCCCGTCCAAACGGAACCAGCCGCCGGACCGGCTGTTCGTGCCGACCGACGCCCTCGACCAGCTCACCCGCTACGTCGGCGGCGAGCAGCCGGCGCTGTCCAAGCTCGGCGGCGCCGACTGGCAGAAGACCAAGGGCCAGGCCCGCAAGGCGGTCAAGCAGATCGCCGCCGAGCTCATCCGCCTCTACTCCGCCCGCATGGCCACCAAGGGGCACGCCTTCGGCCCGGACAGCGTCTGGCAGCGGGAGCTCGAGGACGCCTTCCCGTTCCAGGAGACGCCCGACCAGCTCGGCGCCATCGACGAGGTCAAGCGGGACATGGAGAACCCGGTCCCGATGGACCGGGTCATCTGCGGCGACGTCGGCTACGGCAAGACCGAGATCGCCGTGCGCGCCGCGTTCAAGGCGGTGCAGGACGGCAAGCAGGTCGCCGTCCTCGTGCCGACGACGCTGCTGGCCAACCAGCACTTCAAGACCTTCTCCGAGCGGATGGCCCAGTTCCCGGTGACGGTGAAGGTGCTGTCCCGGTTCCAGTCCGACGCCGAGAGCGCCGAGACGCTGCGGCAGCTCGCCGCCGGCGAGGTCGACGTCCTGGTGGGCACCCACCGGCTGCTGCAGCAGACCACCCGGTTCAAGGACCTCGGGCTGGTCATCGTCGACGAGGAGCAGCGCTTCGGCGTCGAGCACAAGGAGTACCTCAAGACGATGCGGACGGCCGTCGACGTGCTGTCGATGTCGGCCACCCCCATCCCGCGCACGCTGGAGATGAGCCTGACCGGCATCCGCGAGATGTCGACGATCCTCACCCCGCCCGAGGAGCGGCACCCGGTGCTCACCTACGTGGGCGCCTGGGACGACAAGCAGATGGCCGCCGCGATCCGCCGCGAGCTGCTGCGCGACGGCCAGGTCTTCGTCATCCACAACCGGGTGCAGTCGATCGACAAGGCCGCGGCGAAGATCCGGCAGCTGGTGCCCGAGGCGCGGGTGGCCGTCGGCCACGGCCAGATGAAGGAGCACGAGCTCGAGCGCATCATGGTCGGCTTCTGGGAGAAGGAGTACGACGTCCTGGTCGCGACGACGATCGTCGAGTCCGGCCTGGACATCCCGAACGCCAACACCCTGGTCGTCGACCGCGCCGACACCTTCGGCCTCTCGCAGCTGCACCAGATCCGCGGCCGCGTGGGCCGCGGCCGCGAGCGGGCCTACGCCTACTTCACCTACGACCCCTCCCGGCCGCTGACCGAGACCTCGGTCGACCGGCTGACCACCATCGCGCACAACACCGACCTCGGCGCCGGCATGGCCGTGGCGATGAAGGACCTCGAGATCCGCGGCGCGGGCAACCTGCTCGGCGGGGAGCAGTCCGGGCACATCGCCGGCGTCGGCTTCGACCTGTACGTGCGGCTGGTCGGCGAGGCGGTGGCCGACTACCGCGCCCAGGTCACCGGCGAGCAGGCGCCCGCCGAGCCGGTCGAGGTCCGGGTGGACCTGCCGGTCGACGCGCACCTGCCGCACGACTACGTGCCCGGCGAGCGGCTGCGGATGGAGGCCTACCGCAAGGTCGCCTCGGTGCAGGACGACGACCAGGCCCAGGCCGTGCTCGACGAGCTGACCGACCGCTACGGCGCCCCGCCGGCCCCGGTGCTCAACCTGCTCGCGGTGGCCCGCTTCCGCGCGGCGATGCGGGCCCTCGGCGTCACCGAGGTGTCGCTGCAGGGCCGGGCCATCCGGGTCTCGCCGGTGTCCCTGCGCGAGTCCCAGCAGATGCGGCTGTCCCGCTTGGCCGACGGCGCCACCTACAAGTCCACCGTCTCGACGGTGTCGCTGAAGGTGCCGGTCGGCCCAGACCGGCGCACCCCGCTGCGCGACGTCGCGCTGCTCGAGCACCTGCACTCGCTGCTGAAGGCGGTGCTCGAGCAGCCGATCGCCGCCTGAGCTCAGTCGAGGGCGGCGGAGACCTCCGCGGCCAGCGTGCCGACGTGCCGGTCGCTGAGCATCCCGATCCGCTCGTCGTCGAGGTCGCCGTGGTAGCCGGGGACGTCGACCACCCGCAGCTCGCCGACCCTGCGCCGCCAGGCGCCCAGGGTCCGCGACGCCGCGGCGCGGGAGCCCGCGGCGAGGAAGTAGCGGACCGGGCCGTCGAAGCGGCCGGGCCGGTAGGCCTCCGACACCTCCTGCGTCCCGAGGAAGAACGCCAGCTCGGGGTCGGGGGCCGCGGCGCCGGCCACGGGTGCGGCGGGCCGGCGCCGGCCGGTCAGCCGGCGCAGCGCCCCCTGGAGCGCCCCCTGGAGCGCCGCCCGCAGCGTAGCCCGGCGGCCGGCCCAGCGGACCCGCTCGGACTCGAACCGGCTGAGCGCCGCCCGTGGCGGGCGGGCGTCGAGCAGACCCAGACAGCCGATCTCCTCCCCGGCCGCCCGGAGCCGGGTCGCGACGTCGTAGGCGACCAGGCCGCCGAAGGAGTAGCCGAGCAGCGTGTAGGGCCCCTCCGGCTGGGCGCCGCGCACCTGCTCCAGGGCGTCGGCGGCGACCTCCTCGATGGTGCGGTGCCGTCCCGTGGCGTCCCGCAGCGGCAGCCGCAGGCCCAGCACCGGCCGGGTGGTGGCGAGCCGGTCCACCAGCCCCGCGTACAGGTTCAGCTGACCCCAGGCGTCCGGGACGAGGAAGACCGGGCGGCCCTCCCCGGCCCGCAGCTCGGCCACCCCCGCGGGCGCGGCGGTGAGCGCGGCCGCCGCGGCCCGGGCCAGGCCGGCCGGCGTCGGGTCCTCCGCGAAGCGCTGCACCGGGACGTCGGCGTCGAGCTCCAGCCGCACCCGCCGCAGCAGGCTCAGCACCTGGCGGGAGGTGCCGCCGAGGTCGGACCAGTCGTCGTCGGGGGCGGCCGAGCGCACGCCGAGCACCTCGCACCAGATGCGCGCGACCCGGGCGTCGAGCCCGTCGTCCTCCTCCGGCGCGGCCGGGACGGCGGCGGCGTCGACCGCGCGGCGGATCTCGTCGAGGCAGCCGGGGTTGCGCAGCGCGACGGCGTTGGCGATCGGGTCGCCGTTGACCGCGTCGCGGGCGGCGCGCTCGGAGCGCTTGCCGTTGTGGGTCAGCGGGAGCTCGCCCACCGCGACGACCAGCGAGGGCACGTGGGCGGCGGAGGCCTCCCGGCGCAGCGTGCGCCGGATCGTGCGGTCCAGCCCGCCGTCGAGCCGGGCGCCGGGCCGCAGCACCACGAGCAGCACCATCCGGGAACCGCCGGGCCGGCCGTCGTCGCGCTGCTCCACGGCCGTCGCGTCGGCGACCTCGGGCAGCTGCCGCAGCACCGTGTAGATCTCGCTGGGCCCGATGCGCAGCCCGTCGATGTTGAGGACGCCGTCGGAGCGCCCGTGCAGCCGTGAGGACCCGTCGGGGTCGAACTCGACGAGGTCGCCGTGGGTCCACATCCCCGGGTGGTCGGCGAAGTAGGCGGCGTGGAAGCGGCTGCCGTCGGGGTCGCGGAGGAACCCGACGGGACGGCTGGGGAAGGGCCGCCGGCAGACCAGCTCGCCGACCTGCCCGACGACCTCGGTGCCGTCCTCGTCGACGGCCGCGACGTCCATCCCGAGGCTGCGGGTCTGGCAGCGGCCCCGCCGGACCGGGACGTCGGGGGCGCCGAGCACGAAGCAGCCGATGATGTCGGTGCCCCCGGAGACCGACTGCACCGGCACCGGCCCGACGGCCTCGGCCACCCAGTCGAACTGCCAGTCGTGCAGGACGGCGCCCGTGGAGAGCACCGCCCGCAGTCCCGACAGGTCGAGGTCCTCCGCGGGCCGGTGACCGGCGTCCTGGCACAGCTGCAGGTAGGCCGGGCTGGTGCCGAACACCGTCACGCGGTGGTCGGCGGCGAGCCGCCACAGCGTCTCCGGGCCGGCGACGGGGCCGTCGTAGACGACGACCGAGGCGCCGGTGGCCAGGGCCGACAGCTGCCAGTTCCACATCATCCAGGCGGTGGTGGTGTGGAAGTACAGCGTGTCGCCGGGGCCCAGGTCGACGTGCAGCCGGTGCTCCTTGACGTGCTCGAGCACCGTGCCGCCGACCCCGTGCACCATCGCCTTGGGCGGGCCGGTGGTGCCCGAGGAGAACATCACGAACAGCGGCGTGTCGAAGGCGTGGCGCGGCCACCCGGTCGCGGGCTCGGCGTCCGCGGTCGCGTCGGCCAGCCGGTCGACCGGCAGGTCCAGCTCCGGCAGCGGCCGGTCGTCGAGCAGCAGCACCCGGCGCAGGGTCGGCAGGCCGGCGACGACCTCGCCCACCACGTCGTCGGGGACCGCCCGGCGGTCGAGGACGAGCAGGGCCGGCTCGACCTGCGCGAAGCGGCCGAGCAGGGACGCCGCGCCCATGTCCGGCGCGGCGGTGGAGACGGCGGCCCCGATCGCGGCCACGGCGAGGGCGACGACGGCCGTCTCGCCGGTGTTGGCCGCGATCAGCACGACCCGGTCGCCCTCGGCCAGCCCGAGCCGTCGCAGGGCGGTCACCGTCCGCGCCACGGCGTCGCGCAGCGCGCCGCGGGTCCAGCGCTCGGCCGGTCGGTCGGCGTGCACCGCGGTGAGCGCGGGGGCGTCGTCCCCGGCGTCGTCCAGCGGCCGCAGCAGCACCTCGGCGTAGTTCAGCCGCAGGTCGGGGAAGAAGCGGGCGGTCTCCACGTCGGTGCCGGTGAGGACGGTGTCGGCCGAGCCCGACCACGGCAGCTCCGACCAGTCTAGCAGCGTGCGCCAGAAGAGCTCGGGCTGCTCGACGGAGAACGCGTGGAGGGCGCCGGGCGCGTCCAGCGCGGTCCCGGTCACCTCCTCGCAGCGAGCCCGGAAGCGCGCGAGCTGGGGAACGGCGGGGGCGAGCGTCATCGGGGGGTCTCCTCGTCCGGGGCGGCCGCCAGGCTGGCCACCCACCCGTCGGGCACGGGCACGTCGTGCAGGGTCCAGCCGGCCACCGGTCCGCCGGTGCGCCCGACGCCGGTGACCACGGTGGCCGGGTCGTCGTGCAGGCCGGTCCCGCGGGCCTTGAGGACGGCCTCCTTGCGGGTCCAGGCGCGGGTCGCCGCGACCGGGCGGGCGTGCGGCGGCAGGAGGGCGATGGCCCGCAGCTCGGTGGGGTGCAGCCAGCCCTCCCCGGCCACGGCCGGCGTCCAGGGCGCCACGGGCTCCACGTCGACGCCGATCCGGCGGCCGCGGCCCACCGCGACCAGCCCCAGCGCGCCGGCGGCCGAGCAGCCGGCGTCCAGGCCCGTCGCCGCCGGCAGCTCCGGGCGGCCCGTGGCGGCCGTGGTCAGCGGCACCCGGCGGGGGTCGGTGCCCAGCTCGGCCGCCAGCACGGTCCGCAGCGCGGCGCGCAGCAGGACCCGGCGCCGGTGGACGGCCGGCGTCCCGCGCCGGGCGCGCGCCCGCTCCCCGGGGGCGAGCAGGGCCTCCGCGCGGGCCAGCTCCTCGTCGCCGGCCACCAGGGGCACGACGGTGACGGTCACGCCCGGCGCCACCGTGCACGCGGGCACGGGGGCGGGCGGCGGCATGCCGGCGATGCTCGCAGCGGCCGCGCCCGCGGCCATCACCCCTCGGGAGGACTCCACCCCGCCGGGTGGTCCGCCGCCTGCACCGGACCCCGCGCCGGGTGTGGCAGGCTCCGCTGGTGCGCACCCGTCGGCTGACCGCGTCGATCGCCGTCGGCCTGGCCGCTGTGGCCCTGGCCGGCTGCCGGACCTCGCCGTCGGTGGCCGCCTACGTCGGCGACGAGCAGGTGACCGTCGCCGAGCTGCAGGCGGCCGTCGACGAACGGCTCGCCGACCCGGCGATCGCCGAGGCCGTCGGCGGCCAGGGGACCGACTACACCCGCCAGGTGCTCACCCTGCTGGTGCGCGAGGAGGTCTACGCCGCGGCCGCCCGTCAGCACGACGTCGAGGTCACCGACGAGGAGCTCGACGCGTTCATCGAGCAGGCGCTGGCCGGCCAGGACGCCTCGGCGCTGTACGCGCAGGCCGCCGCGCAGGGCTACTCGGCCGAGGACGTCCGGGAGAGCGCCCGCCAGCAGCTGCTGCGCCGCGAGCTGGGGGCCGCCACCGGCGACGCCGGTGCGCTCGACGAGGCCGCGCTGCGGGCCCGCTACGAGCAGGAGCGTGCCGGCCTCGAGCAGCTGCAGCTGGGCTACTTCGTCGTCCCCGACCAGGCCACCGCCGACGCCGCCCTCGCCGAGCTGACCGCCGATCCCGCCTCCTACCCGGCGGTGGCGGCGCGGTTCCCCGGCGAGAACACGCTGCCGCAGCTGCAGCCGACCACCGCGAGCGAGGTCAGCGGGCCGCTGGCCGAGGGCATCGCCGCCGCGCCGGCCGGTACCGGCTTCACCCAGACCCTCCCGCAGGTGCCGGGCGTGGTCGTCGTCTTCGTGGGCGGCCGCACGACGCCGACCTTCGAGCAGGTCCGCCCGCAGCTGGAGAGCGAGGCCGCGACCGGGGTGGAGGAGGCCGGCGCCGCCGTGGTCCAGGAGGTCAGCGACGACCTGTCGACCAAGGTGAACCCGCGCTACGGCGTGCTCGAGGACGACGTGGTGCAGGAGGCCGACGGCGGCGTCGTGGACCTCCTCGAGGACACGACGGAGGACACGACCGGCGCCTCGACCGGGGACCCGACCGCCCCGGCCGGGGGCTGAGGCGTGCCGCCGGTCGTCGTCACGGTCAGCCCCCGGCTGCCCGGGCTGCTCGGCCCGGCGGGCTGGGCGGCGCTGGACGGCCGGCGGGTCGTCGCGCTGCCCGGCGCGGCGGCCACCGCGGGGCGGGTGGGCCCCCCCCGCCCGGGGGGGTCCCCCCGCCGGGGCCCCCCCCCGCGGGCGCGGCGCCCCGCCCGGGGTTGGGGGGGGGGGTGCTCGCGGGGCCGGGCGCGGGGCCGAGGGGGGCGGAGCGGCCCACCGGGTGCCGGGCGCCCACCCACGGCCGACCCCCCGCCGAGCTGGACGGCGACGTCGCCGTGCTGGCCGGGCCGGGGGAGTCCGTGCCCGGCGCCGAGGTGGTCGAGGGCGCTCCCGAGCCGCCCGGCGCCCGGCTGCTCGACGTCGTCGCGGTGATGGACCGGCTGCGCTCACCGGGCGGGTGCCCCTGGGACGCCGAGCAGACCCACGCCTCGCTGCGCGGCTACCTGCTCGAGGAGGCGCACGAGGCCTACGACGCGATCGTCGACGACGACCCCGCGGCCATGCGCGAGGAGCTCGGCGACGTGCTCCTGCAGGTCGTGTTCCACGCGCGCGTCGCCGCCGAGGCCGGACCCGACCGGCGCTTCGACGTCGACGACGTCGCGGGCGACCTGGTGGACAAGCTCGTCCGCCGGCACCCGCACGTCTTCGGCGACGCCGGCCCCCGGGACGTGGCCGGCGTCGAGGCCGGCTGGGAGGAGATCAAGCAGGCGGAGAAGCAGCGGCGCTCGCCCACCGAGGGCGTCTCGCGCTCGCAGCCGGCCACCGCGTGGGGGACCGCGCTGCTGCGCCGGGCCGCGCGCGCCGGGTACCTCACGCCGGAGCCGGCCGACCTGGGCTCGGCCTCGCCGGAGGAGCTGGGCGAGCGGCTGCTCGCCGTCGTCGCGGCGGCCGCCGAGCGCGGCTGGGACGTCGAGGACGCCCTCCGGGAGGCGGTGCGCCGCTACGCCGGCGAGCTCGACGCCGAGGCCCGCCGCCGCGCGCGGGGCTGAGGTCCTGGCGCTCCCGTCCCGGGGAGCGCCACGATGGTCGCGGCACCGGCAGAGGACGGTGATCGCGATGGAGCCCGAGACCCTGCACTCCCCGCGCCGGGGAGAGGTCTTCACCAACCCCCGCACCGGGGAGCGCGCGGTGCTGCTCACCGACCCCGAGGGGCACCCCGACCGCACGCTGGTCGCCCACCTGTTCGTCCGGCCCGGCGGCCGGGTCGCGGCCCCGCACGTGCACCCGGGGTCCGCCGAGCGGTTCCTCGTGCTGGCCGGGCAGGTCGCCTTCCGCGTGGGCGGGGAGGACGCGGTGCTCGGCGCCGGCGAGTCGGCCGAGGTCCCCCCGGGCACCGAGCACGACTGGTGGCAGGTCGGCGACGAGGAGGCGCAGGTCCTCGTGGAGGTCGCCCCCGGCGACCGCTTCGTCCGGGTGGTGGCCACCACCTTCGGCCTGGCCCGCGACGGCCTCGTCGACGCCCGGGGGCTGCCCCACCTGCTGCAGGCGGCGGTGACGCTGCGCGCCTACCGCGACACGATCGTCTTCACCTCGCCGCCGCCGCGGGTGCAGCGCGTGCTGTTCGGCGCGCTCGCCCCGGTCGGCCGGCTGCTCGGCCGGCAGCCGGTCGACCCCGGGTACCTGTTCAGCAGGGAGCTCGCCGACGTCGACCCGGCGGCCCTGGCCCTGCTCGACGAGCGGGGCCGGCTGCGACGGGAGCCCGGCGACGCGTCGGACCCCACCACCGCACCCGGAACGGACGGGCGGGGCCGGTCCTAGCCGACCGGGAGCCGCTCGGCCGGCGCCGTGGTGACCCGGGGCGCGGTGAGCGCGGCCTTCAGCGCGCCCAGCACGCCGAGACCGGCGACCGCGGCGGCGCACCAGACGCCCCACCCGGGTGCGCGCGGGTCCCAGCCGGCGTCGGCGAGCCGGGCCACGACCGCGGCGGCCACGGCCAGGGCGACCCCCAGCGCCAGCACCCCGGACACCCGGTGGCCGCGCGCGGGACGGAACACCAGGAGCCCGAGGACGACGAGCACGGCGCCACCGACCGCCACGGTCGCCGGCTGCCACAGGCCGGTGCGCGCGAGCTCGGCGGCGCCCTCCCGGGCCGCGCCGACGGCGCGGACCACCAGGTCCAGGCCGGTGGTCGTCTCACCCCGGTCCCACGGCAGCCACACGCTCGCGCCGTCGGCCACGCCGGCCAGCAGCAGGAGCGCGCCGGCGACGAGGTCGGGGCGCCGCACGTAGACCAGTCCGGGGCCGACCGCCACCCCGGCCACCGCCGTGCCCCCCGGGGCCGGCTCGACGTCCTCGACGTCGTCCTCCGCGGTGTCCGGCGGGAACCCGAGGACGGTGGGCCCGGTCCCGGTGTCCGCCTCCCCGGGAGGTGGCGGAGGCGCGGCTCCCGCGCCGGGTCCGAGGGGGCGCTGCTGCTGGCGCTCGGTCATCGGGTCCTCCGACGGCGCAGACGTGGGGGAGACGTCCGCCACCTCGAGGTTAGCGCCGGATCGGTTCCGCCGCGGCCGCACCGTGATCGCTCCGTTACAGGAGTCCGCTGGCCACGCGCGGCGGGCGAGCGGCCCGGGCGCGGCTGGCTAGGCTGCACCCCGTGCCGAGCATCGACGCCGTAGGCGCGCGGGAGATCCTGGACTCGCGCGGGAACCCCACCGTGGAGGTCGAGGTCGCCCTCGACGACGGGACGATCGCCCGCGCGGCGGTCCCCAGCGGCGCCTCCACCGGCGCCTTCGAGGCGGTGGAGCTGCGCGACGGCGGTGAGCGCTACGGCGGCAAGGGCGTCACCCGCGCCGTCGACGGCGTGCTCGACGTCATCGGCCCGGAGCTCGTCGGCTACGAGGCCACCGAGCAGCGCCTGGTCGACCAGCGGCTGCTCGACCTCGACGGCACGCCGGACAAGTCCCGCCTCGGCGCCAACGCCATCCTCGGCGTGAGCCTCGCGGTGGCCCGCGCGGCCGCCGACTCCACCGGCCTGCCGCTGTTCCGCTACGTCGGCGGCCCCTCGGCGCACCTGCTGCCCGTGCCGATGATGAACATCCTCAACGGCGGCGCCCACGCCGACAGCAACGTCGACGTCCAGGAGTTCATGATCGCCCCGATCGGGGCGGCGACCTTCGCCGAGGCGCTGGCCACCGGCGCCGAGTGCTACCACGCGCTCAAGTCGGTGCTGAAGAAGGAGGGCCTGTCCACCGGCCTGGGTGACGAGGGCGGCTTCGCGCCCGACCTCGCCAGCAACCGCGCCGCCCTCGACCTCATCTCCCGCGCCGTCGAGCAGGCCGGGTACACCGTCGGTGAGGACGTCGTCTTCGCCCTCGACGTCGCCGCCACCGAGTTCCACTCCGAGGGCGCCTACGCCTTCGAGGGCCGGCAGCTCAGCTCCGCGGAGATGACCGAGTACTACACCGGCCTGGTCGACTCCTACCCGATCGTCTCCATCGAGGACCCGCTGTCGGAGGAGGACTGGGACGGCTGGATCGCCCTGACCGCCGCCCTCGGCGACCGCGTGCAGATCGTCGGCGACGACCTGTTCGTCACCAACCCCGCCCGCCTCGGCGACGGCATCGAGCGCGGGGCCGCCAACGCGCTGCTGGTCAAGGTCAACCAGATCGGCACCCTGACCGAGACCCTCGACGCGGTGGGCCTGGCGCACCGCAACGGCTACCGCTGCATGATGAGCCACCGCTCGGGGGAGACCGAGGACACCACGATCGCCGACCTCGCCGTCGCCACCGACTGCGGGCAGATCAAGACCGGCGCCCCGGCGCGCAGCGAGCGGGTGGCGAAGTACAACCAGCTGCTGCGCATCGAGGAGGAGCTCGACGACGCCGCGCGCTACGCCGGCGCGGCCGCCTTCCCGCGCCTGCGGGCCCGCTGACCCAGGTGAGCGCGGGCACCGGCCGGCGGCGTTCCACCGGCCGGCCGCTGTCGAACGCCGCGTCCCGGCCGGTGCCGGCCGGGACGCGCTCGGGCGCCGGGAGCCGTCCCGACGCCCGCCGCCCGGGCCGGCGCACGCCGCGGCAGGCGTCGCGTCCGGCGGCCGCCCGCCGTCCGCTGGTCACCGGTCGCGGCGTGCTGCTCGTCGGGCTGCTGCTGCTCCTGGCGCTCACCCTGGCCGGGCCGGTGCGGCAGTGGCTCGAGGGCCGCGCGGAGCTCGCCCGGCTGGCGGCGGAGAGCACCGCACACGACGAGCGCATCGCCGACCTCGAGGCGCAGCTGGCGCGCCAGTCCGACCCCGACTGGGCCGCCCGCGAGGCGCGCGAGCGGCTGGCCTACGTGCTGCCCGGCGACCGGCTCGTCGTCGTGGTCGACGGCGAGGCGGCCGAGGGCGACGCCGGCACGCTCCCCGACGCCCCCGACACCACCGCGCGGCCCTGGTACGAGGAGCTGCTCGGCTCGGTGGCCGGAGCGGACGGGGAGCCGGAGTGACCGCGCCGGGGGAGCGGGTGCGGGAGCCGATCACGCCCGAGGAGCGCGCGGTCGTCGGCCGCCAGCTCGGCCGGCCGCCGCGCGCGGTGCGGGCGGTGGCCCACCGCTGCCCGTGCGGGCAGCCCGACGTCGTGCAGACCTCGCCGCGGCTGGAGGACGGCACCCCGTTCCCGACGCTGTACTACCTGACCTGCCCGCGCGCCTCCGCGGCGGCCAGCCGGCTGGAGTCGGCCGGCCGGATGCGGGAGTGGCAGGCCGACCTCGGCACCGACCCCGGCCTGGCCGAGGCCTACCGTGCCGCGCACGAGGCCTACCTCGCCGAGCGCGACGCGCTCGGCGAGCTGCCCACCCGCAGCACCGCCGGCGGCATGCCCGACCGCGTCAAGTGCCTGCACGCGCTGGCCGCCCACGCGCTGGCGACGGGCCCGGGCGTCAACCCGGTCGGCGACCGCGCGGTGGCCGAGATGGGGGAGTGGTGGGGGCAGGGCCCCTGCGCGCTCCCCGGGGAGGAGAACCGGTGACGCGGGTCGCCGCCGTCGACTGCGGCACCAACTCCATCCGCCTGCTGGTCGCCGACGTGCCGCCCGAGGGGCCGCACACCGACCTGCTGCGGCGCATGGAGGTGGTCCGGCTCGGCCAGGGTGTCGACGCCACCGGCCGGCTCGCCCCCGAGGCGATCGAGCGCACCCGCCTGGTGCTCGCCGAGTACACCGCCCAGGCCCGCGACCTGGGCGCGACGGCGGTGCGGATGGTGGCCACCAGCGCCACCCGCGACGCGGCCAACCGGGCCGACTTCGAGGCGATGGTCCTGGCCACCCTCGGCCGCCTCCCCGACGTCGTCGCCGGCGACGAGGAGGCCCGGCTGTCCTTCCTCGGCGCCACCGCCTCCCTGGACGCCGCCGCGGCCGCGCACGGCGACCCGCCGCCGCGCCCGCCCTACCTGGTGGTCGACATCGGCGGGGGCTCGACGGAGTTCGTGCTCGGCGACGCCGGCGGGGTCCGCGCCGCGCGCTCGGTCGACGTCGGCTGCGTGCGGCTCACCGAACGGCACCTGCACGGCGACCCGCCCACCGCCGACGAGATCGGCCGCAGCGAGGCCGACATCCGCGCCGCGCTCGCCGACGTGGCCGACGCGGTGCCGGTGGCGGAGACGGCGACGCTGGTGGGCCTGGCGGGGTCGGTGACCACCGTGGCCGCGCTCGCGCTGGGGCTCCCGGCCTACGACGCCGCGGCCATCCACGGCTCGCGGATCCCGGTGTCGGCGGTCCGCTCGGTCACCGCCGGCCTGCTCACCGCCACCCGGGAGCGCCGGGCCGCCGAGCCGGTCATGCACCCGGGGCGCGTCGACGTCATCGGCGCCGGCGCGCTCGTGCTGCGGGTGGTCATGGACGCGTTCGCGCTCGACGAGGTCGTCGTCAGCGAGCACGACATCCTCGACGGCATCGCGCTCGGGCTGGCGCGCGGCTAGCGGTCTCAGCCGGCCTCGTTGACGCCGGGCGGGACCTTGCCGGTGAGGGACTGGTAGGCCGCGGCGGCGCCGCGGGCGGCCAGCAGCCGGCCGGCGGCGACCGCGAGCCCGGAGAACGCCGCCCAGGCCAGCGCGTCGGGCCAGGAGACGCCGGGCGCGGCGGGGTTCTTCGGCGGCGTCGTGCCGCGCACCCCGTACCAGGCCGCGTCGGTGAGCTTGCGGACGGCGATGCCGGACAGGGTGGCGGCACCGGTCCCGAGCAGCTTCCAGGTCAGCGGCGGCTTGGTCTTCCTGGCCATGCGGTGATCATGCCCTGCCACCCCGGCGGCCGCCCGTCACCGGCGCGGTCAGTCGCCCGCGCGGACCTGGCGGACGCGGTGCATGGCGCTGCGGGCCAGCTCCCGCGCGCGGCCGGTCAGCACCCGCCGGGCGAGGGCGAGGACGGCGGAGGTCGCGGCGGTCGCCGGGAAGTAGCCGCCCGACCCGAGCAGGCCCGGCCGGGCGAGCAGGACCCGCTCGGCGGTCACCGGGTCGGGGCGCCAGCGCAGCTTGTAGTCCTCGTCGCCCCGCAGGAAGGAGTACTCCGCCAGGCCCAGCCGGCCGGCCAGCTCGAGGGCGCCGCTGACGAGCAGCACCGAGGTGTCGGCGTGCTGGCGCAGCTCCGGGTCGATCCCGGCCAGGTAGTAGGCCAGCTGCCGGTGCCCGACGAGGTCGACCTCGGCGGCCACCAGCCGGCCGTCGAGCCGGTACTCCACCAGCACCGCCTGGCCGCGCCCGACCATCGGACCGAGGGCCTCGGTGAGGAAGGTGCCGAACCGCTCGGTGAGGTGCTCGGGGTTGCCCCGCCGGCCGGCCCACTGGGCCTCGTGCAGCCGGATCAGCTCGGGGACGGCGCCGGGGACGGCGTCGGGGGCGAGCTCGCTGCGCTCGACCCCCAGCTTGTCGATCTTGCGCAGCTTGCGGCGCAGCGTCCCCGCCGTCCGGGTGGGGATCCGCGCGAGGACCCCGGCCTGGGGCATGACGGGCAGCTGCAGGTTCAGCGACGAGGGCGCGCGGCGGACCGGGCCGGGCCAGTGCCGGGTCCACTCCTGCGCGGTGGAGCCGGGCAGGACCTCGGGCAGGTCCACGACACGCCAGCCGGGGACCTGCAGCAGCGCGCCGGCCAGCCGGGTCCCGGCGTCGGGCACCCGCGGGTCGACCAGGACGTCCGTGGCGTCGCTCAGCGGGCCACCGAGGGGCGCGAGGGCCGCGACGGGACCGCGGCGCACGCGGTGCAGCGGAGCGGCGGCGACGAGCGTGTCGCCGTCCCACACCGTGACGACGGCGAGCTGCCCGTCGCGCACGTACGCGCGGGCCCAGGCGCTGACCCAGGCGTGGCTCTGGAAGGCGGTCGCGGCCGGCGTCCGGCGCCACAGGTCGTCCCAGGCCGCGGCCAGGGCGTCGAGCTCCCGCTGCCGGGAGGCGACCTCCGTGCGCGGCCGGTCCGGGGAGGGCGGCACCGGCTCCGGTGCGACCGCGGGACCGATCCGGCGTGCACCCGCCGCTGTACTCACCCGTCGACACCTCTCGTCCGCCCCGCGCCGCCCGCCGTCCGGCCGGGTCGCTGACCGGTCCGAGCCTAGGGACGGCGAGCGGCGCCGCCGACCCCAGAAAGGGGGAGATCGGCTGCCGGGTGGTCCACTGGGACCGTGGCGGTCGACACCCAGGGGTTCCCGGTCACCCGCACCCCGGCCGGTGTCGTGCGCTCCGCCCGGGCGGCCCGGGACCTCGCCGTCCTCGACGCCCGCGTCTCGGGCTGCCGCGCGTGTCCCCGGCTGGTGGCCTGGCGCGAGGAGGTCGCCCGGGTCAAGCGGGCGTCCTTCCGCGACGAGGACTACTGGGGCCGCCCGGTGCCGGGCCTCGGCCCGGCCGACGCGCGGATCGCCGTCGTCGGGCTCGCGCCGGCCGCGCACGGGGGCAACCGGACCGGCCGGGTGTTCACCGGCGACCGCAGCGGCGACTGGATCTTCGCCGCGCTGTGGCGGGCGGGACTGGCCAACCAGCCGACGTCGACCCACGTCGGTGACGGCCTGGCGGTCACCGACGTCCGCATCGCCGCCGCCGTCCGCTGCGCCCCGCCGGACAACGCGCCCACGCCCGCCGAGCGCGACACCTGCTCACCGTGGCTGGCCCGCGAGCTGGCCCTGCTGCCGCGGCTGCGGGTCGCCGTCGTCCTGGGCGGCTTCGGCTGGACGGCGCTGTGGCCGGTGCTGGCCGCGGCCGGGTACGCGCTGCCCCGGCCGCGCCCGGCGTTCGCCCACGGTGCCGAGGTGACCGTCTCCGGGCCGCGGGGCGAGCTCACCGTGCTCGGCTGCTACCACGTCAGCCAGCAGAACACCTTCACCGGCCGGCTCACCGAGCCGATGCTCGACGCGGTGCTCGCCCGCGCCACCGAGCTCGCCGGCACCGGCGCCGAACGGGGGGAGGACGGGTCCGTCCACCCCTAGGCTGGGCGCATGGCGTCGTCCCGCCCGGCTGTCGCGTCCCGTCCGGTGGTCCTCGTCGTGGGAGGCGGCTACGTCGGCCTCTACACGGCCCTGCGGCTGCAGAAGCGGCTGTCGCGGGGTGAGGCGGAGGTCGTCGTCGTCGACCCGCAGCCGCACATGACCTACCAGCCCTTCCTGCCCGAGGCGGCGGCCGGCTCGGTGGAGCCGCGGCACGTGGTGGTCCCCCTGCGCCGCACGCTGCCGCGCTGCCGGGTGGTCACCGGCGCGGTGGTGTGGCTGTCCCACGCGCAGCGGCGGGCCCGCATCGCGCCCGCCGAGGGCGCCCCCTACGAGATCTCCTACGACGTCCTCGTCATGGCCGCGGGGTCGGTGGCCCGCACCCTGCCCATCCCGGGGCTGGCCGAGCACGGCATCGGCTTCAAGACCGTCGGCGAGGCCATCTACCTGCGCAACCACGTGCTGGCCCGGCTCGACGCCGCCGCCTCCACCGACGACCCCGCCGTGCGCACCCGCGCGCTCACCTTCACCTTCGTCGGCGGGGGCTACGCCGGCATCGAGGCCTTCGCCGAGCTCGAGGACATGGCCCGCTACGCCGTCGTCCACTACTACCCGCGGCTCTCACCGGGCGACATGCGCTGGGTGCTGGTCGAGGCCACCGGCCGGATCCTGCCCGAGGTCGACCTGGACATGGCCGCCTGGACGGTCCGGCAGCTCACCGCGCGCGGCATGGACGTGCGGCTGAACACCCGGCTGGAGGAGGTGTCCGACGACGGCGTGGTCCGGCTCAGCGACGGCGACTCCTTCGCCAGCGACACGCTGGTCTGGACCGCCGGCACCAAGCCCAACCCGCTGCTGGCGCAGACCGACCTGCCCCTCGACGAGCGGGGCCGGGTGCGCTGCGAGCCCACGCTGCAGGTCAGCGGGCTCGACGGCGCCTGGGCCGCCGGTGACCTCGCCGCGGTGCCCGACCTGACCAAGGACCAGCCCGGCGCCACCACCGCCCCCAACGCCCAGCACGCCGTCCGGCAGGCCAAGCGGCTGGCCGACAACGTCGTCGCGGTGCTGCGCGGCGGGCGGCCGCGACCCTACCGGCACGCCTACGCGGGGTCGGTGGCCAGCCTCGGCCTGCACGAGGGCGTGGCCCAGGTCTACGGCGTCAAGCTCAAGGGCTGGCCGGCGTGGTTCATGCACCGCAGCTACCACGTCAGCCGGGTGCCCACCTTCAACCGCAAGGCGCGGGTGGTCGCCGACTGGACGCTGGCCTCGGTCTTCCGCCGCGAGGTCATCGCGCTGGGCCAGCTGCAGGACCCGCGCCGGGAGTTCGTCACCGCGGCGGGTCTGAGCAGCGCCGGGCACCTGCCGGCTCCCTCCGCCGGCGACCGCGCGCAGGCCGGCTGACCACCCCGCGGGCCGGCCGACCTCTCGCGGGCCGGCGGCCCGCTCCCGCCCCCGTGGCCCAATCGGCAGAGGCAGGCCCCTTAAAAGGGTCGCAGTGTGGGTTCGAGTCCCACCGGGGGCACCGCGCGACGGACGATCTTCGGCCCACTACACGACGGACCGAAGAAAAGACAGGTCTTGACGCGCGCGGTGACCCATTTGACAGGGTGACCCCTCGTGAGCACCGGAGCTCACTCCGTACGCGAGGAGAAGTCGTCCATGACCCAGGTCCACCCGTCCCGCCGGTCACGGCTCGCCGTGGTCGGTAGCGCCGGCGTGCTCGCGCTGGCCGGGAGCGTGGTCGCTGCGCTGCCCGCCGGGGCTGCCGGCGGCTGCGAGACCCGCAACAACAACACCGTCGCCAAGCTGACCGAGTGCGTCACCCTCGAGGGCGTCACCGAGCACCTCGAGGCGTTCCAGGAGATCGCCACCGCCCACGACGGCAACCGCGCCTCGGGCACCGACGGCTACCTGGCCTCGGTCGAGTACGTGGAGCGGCGGCTGGACGCGGCCGGCTACGACGTCACGCGGCAGGCGTTCGACTTCCCGTTCTTCCAGCTGCACAGCAGCTCGTTCAGCCGGGTCACGCCCACGGCGACGGCGTACACGGTGGGCACCGACTACGCGCCGATGACCTACACCGGCGCCGGGACGGTGGACGACGGCGTCGTCACCCCGGTCGACCTCGCCGGCACGGGCCTCGGCAGCGGCTGCGAGGCCACCGACTTCACCGGTTTCGCCGCCGACACGGTCGCCCTCGTCCAGCGCGGCGGCTGCGCCTTCGCCATCAAGGCCCAGAACGCCGAGGCCGCCGGCGCCGACGCGGTCATCGTCTACAACAACACGGCGGGCCCGCTCAACGGCACCCTGGGTGCTCCTGGGATCACCATCCCGGTCATCGGCGTCCCCACGGCCCTGGGTCAGCAGCTCGCCGCTGCGGGCACGACCGTCGACATCGCCGTCGACGCGGACAGCGAGATCCGCGAGACCTACAACGTCATCGCCGAGCTGCCCGGCCGCACCTCGGACAACGTGGTGATGGCCGGTGCCCACCTCGACTCCGTGCTCGCGGGTCCGGGCATCAACGACAACGGCTCCGGCAGCGCGGCGATCCTCGAGGTCGCCGAGAACATCACCAAGCTCAAGCCGGAGAACACCATCCGGTTCGCCTGGTGGGGCGCCGAGGAGCTCGGCCTGCTCGGCTCCGAGCACTACGTGAGCACCCTGCCGCAGTCGGAGAAGGACCGGATCGGTCTGTACCTGAACTTCGACATGGTCGGCTCGCCGAACTTCGCCCGGTTCATCTACGACGGCGACCAGTCGGACTTCCCGGCGCCGGCGGGTGTCCCGGTCCCCGAGGGCTCGGACCAGATCGAGTACGTCCTCGAGGACTACTTCGAGGCCAACGAGCTGTGGTACGAGGGCACCGAGTTCAGCGGCCGCAGCGACTACCAGGCGTTCATCGAGGCCGACATCCCCTCCGGCGGCCTGTTCACCGGCGCCGAGGTCCTCAAGAAGGACTACCAGGTGCCGCTGTACGGCGGTACCGCGGGCGTGGCCTACGACCCGAACTACCACCAGGCCGGGGACACGATCGCCAACGTCGACCCGGAGGCGCTCGAGACGAACTCCGACGCCATCGCCTACTCGGTGCTGACCCTGGCCTACGACACGTCCCGGGTGAACGGCGTGTCCGGCCGGCCGGTGCCCGGCGGCACGCTCGAGGGTGACCCCGACAACCGCCGCTTCCGGGCGGAGAACCCCAACCCGGCGGGTGGCGGCGGACTCGACCACGACCACGACCACGACCTCGGGGAAGAGAGCTGACCCCGACGGACGAGGTCTGACCGCCTGAGTGCACGCAGCCGTGGCGCCGTCCCCACCCGGGGGCGGCGCCACGGCCGTCTCCACCCCCTCGGGTGAGCTCTCCCGGTGCGGAACGCGCAGGCCGCCTGCGGCGTTACAGCAACCGAGTGGGGTGCGCGGACAGCAGCCCACCGACCGACCAGTCACCTCGAGGAGATGACGATGCCCAGCCACAACCCCGTCTTCGGCCGGGGCTTCGCCAACGCCGCCTCCGGCGGCGGCCAGCAGGGCTACGGCGCTCCCGGCTACGGCCAGCAGTACGGGCAGCCGTACGGCCAGCAGGGCAACGCCGCTCCCGGCTACGGCCAGCCCCAGCCCTACGGCGCGCCGCAGGGCTACGGCCAGCCCTACGGCGACCAGCAGTACGGCGCCCCGGCGCCGGCTCCGTTCAGCCCGCCGGCCACGCGCTACATGACGATGGACGACGTCGTCCAGAAGACGGGCCTGTCGTTCCTGGTCACCGTCCTGGCCGCCGCCGCCGTCTGGGCGCTGCCCGGAGAGGCCGCGTGGGGCATCGCCCTGCCGGCCGTGCTCGTGGCCTTCGTCCTGGGCCTGGTGATCAGCTTCAAGCAGATCGCCAACCCGGTGGCCACGCTGGCCTACGGCGCGCTCTACGGTGTCGCGCTCGGCGCCATCAGCGAGGCGTTCAACTCCATCTACCCCGGCATCGTCGTGCAGGCGCTCATCGGCACCTTCGGCGTCTTCGCCGGCATGCTGGTCGTCTACAAGACCGGCGCCATCCGGGTCACCCCCAAGCTGACCCGCTGGATCGTCGGCGCCCTGTTCGGCGTCCTGGCGCTCGTGCTGGTCAACCTGATCGCCAGCTTCTTCACCCCGGGCGGTCTGGGCCTGCGCGACGGCGGCCCGCTGGCCATCGTGTTCAGCCTCGTCGTGATCGGTGTGGCGGCCTTCTCGCTGCTGCTCGACTTCGACATGGCCGACCAGGCCATCCGCCGCGGCGCCCCGGCCAAGTTCGCCTGGTACATCGCCTTCGGCCTGCTGGTCACGGTCGTCTGGCTGTACCTGGAGATCCTGCGGCTGCTGTCCTACTTCCAGGACAACTAGCGCACCGCACGCCAGTGGCCCGGTCCCCTCACGGGGGCCGGGCCACTGGCTTCTTACGTGTGGGAACGGCCCCCTCGCAGGGTCCCGCCGCGAGCGTGCGAGTGGCGGGGGGCGAGGGGGTCCTTCATCAGGACAGGCGCTCGAGCACCATCGCCATGCCCATGCCGCCACCGACGCACATGGTCTCCAGGCCCAGGGTCTTGTCCCTGGTCTGCAGGCCGTTGATCAGCGTGCCGGTGATGCGGGCGCCGGTCATGCCGAACGGGTGGCCGACGGCGATCGCGCCGCCGTGCACGTTGAGCTTGTCGATGTCGATGCCCAGGTCGCGGTAGCTCGGGATGACCTGCGCGGCGAAGGCCTCGTTGATCTCGACGAGGTCGATGTCGTCGATGGTCAGGCCGGCCCGCTGCAGGGCGAGCCGCGAGGCGTCGACCGGGCCGTAGCCCATGATCTCCGGCGACAGGCCGGTGACCGCGGTCGACACGACGCGCGCCAGCGGGGTCAGGCCGAGGTCGCGGGCCTTCGTGTCGCTCATGACCACCACCGCGGCGGCGCCGTCGTTGAGCGGGCAGGCGTTGCCTGCGGTCACCCGGCCGTCGGGGCGGAAGACCGGCTTGAGGCCGGCGATGCCCTCCAGGGTGGTGCCGGCGCGCGGGCCGTCGTCCTTGGTCACGACGGTGCCGTCAGGGGTGGTGACCGGGGTGATCTCCCGCTCCCAGAAACCCTCGGCGATGGCCTTCTCGGCCAGGTTCTGGCTGCGGACGGCGAACTCGTCCATGTCCTGCCGGGTCACGCCCTTGAGCAGTGCCAGGTTCTCGGCGGTCTGCCCCATGGCGACGTAGACGTCGGGGACGTCGCCGCTCTCGCGGGGGTCGGTCCAGGAGTCCGCGCCGCTCTCGGCGACCTTGGCCACCCGCGCCTCGGCGTCGGTGAAGGCCGGGTTCTTCGTGTCGGGCAGCGAGTCGCTGTTGCCCTTGACGAAGCGCGACACCATCTCGACGCCGGCCGAGATGAAGACGTCGCCCTCCCCGGCCTTGATCGCGTGCATGGCCATGCGGGTGCTCTGCAGCGACGAGGAGCAGTAGCGGGTGATCGTGGTGCCGGGCAGGTGGTCCATGCCGAGCAGCACGCTGACGACGCGGCCCATGTTGTAGCCCTGCTCGCCGCCGGGCAGGCCGCACCCCAGGATGAGGTCGTCGATGTCGTGCGGGTCGAGCGCGGGCACCTTGTCGAGCGCGGCGCGGACGATGGTGGCGGCCAGGTCGTCGGGCCGCAGGTCCTTGAGCGACCCCTTGAACGCGCGACCGATGGGTGAGCGTGCGGTCGCGACGATGACGGCTTCGGGCATGGGGTCCTCCGCGGTGAGGCGGGCTCCCGGCCGGGGGAGCACCGGGTGTCGGGTCACCCCGGAAACTACCCCTGGGTAGCCGCCGGACCCCGCTGCAGGGCCCCGGTCAGCCGACCGGGATCTCCACGGCCTCGCTGACCTGCTCCGGGGTCGGCAGGTCGCTGGGCCGGCGGCGCAGCAGCCGCGCCCAGGTGCCCCAGGGGCCGGCGGCCGAGCCGCGGACCTCGGTCGCGCGGACCTCGGTGCCGGGACGACCCGCGGCGCGGGCGGCGGCCCGGGCCACCGGGCGGACCGAGCTGCCGCGCAGCCGCCGCTGCTCGTCCCGGGCCGGCCACACGCCGACGGCGTCGGCGAGCGCGGGCAGCAGGACGGCGGCGGCCGAGGCGTAGCCCGCGGCGCTCGGGTGGAACTCGTCGACGCTGAACAGCGTGCGGTCCTGGGCGAAGGAGGGGCCGAGCACCGAGCCGAGGGACACCGTGCGACCGCCGGCCTCGACGACGGCGATGGTCTGCGCGGCGGCCAGCTGGCGGCTCCACCGCCGCGCCAGCAGCCGCAGCGGCTGGGCGATCGGCCGGATCGTGCCGAGGTCCGGGCAGGTGCCGACGACGACCTCCGCGCCGGCCTCCCGCAGCCGCCGCACCGACTGGGCGAGGTGGCGCACCGAGTCCGCCGGGCGGGTCCGGGTGGTGACGTCGTTGGCGCCGATCATGATGAGTGCGAGGTCGGGACGGGCGGCCAGCGCCTGCTCGACCTGCGGGTCCAGCTCGCAGGACTCCGCGCCCGACACCGCCACGCGGACCAGCCGCACGGGGCGTTCGGCCAGCTCGGCCAGCGCCGCGGCCAGCAGCACGCCCGGCGTCTCCTCGGCGCGCTCGGCGCCCAGGCCGACGGCGCTGGAGTCTCCGAGCACGGTGAACACCAGCGGCTTGGTGCGGCCGCGGCCCCGGCCGTAGACGCCGTTCCCCGAGGGCGGCGGCTGCTTCGACGTCCGCGCCTCCACGCGGCGCCGGGCCGAGCGGGCCTCCAGGCGCAGCAGCGCGAGCAGGGCGGCGCCGGCCAGGCCCACCCCGCCGCCTCCGTAGGCGGCGGCGGTCACCAGCCGTCGTGCCCTGCCCGCTCGAGTCACCGCCACCCCGATCGTCACGCCGTGCGACCACCTGTCCTGCAGGCTAGCGAGCCTCTACGGTCCCCTCCGTGTCCGAATCCCCCCTGCGGGTGGCTTCCGGAGGAACGTCGGGTGACCGGTCGCGGCTGATCGTCGACGTCCTGGTCGACGCCTTCTCCGACCTGATGGCCGCCGACGCCGACGCCTTCCGCACCAAGTTCCGCAAGATGGCCGCCGACCCGTTCGCGTTCTACCGGGGCAGCGCGTGCCTGTTCTACGCCGACATGGACGTCCTCGAGGACCGGTGGGCCGACGAGCGCACCAGCCGGGTGTGGATCCAGGGCGACCTGCACGCGGAGAACTTCGGCACCTACATGGACGGCGCCGGGCGGATCGTCTTCGACGTCAACGACTTCGACGAGGCCTACCTCGGCCACGTCACCTGGGACCTGCGCCGGTTCGCGGCCAGCTTCGCCCTCCTGGCCTGGCGCAAGGCCCTCGGTGACGACGTCATCTCCGAGCTGCTGCGCACCTACCTGACCGCCTACCTCGACCAGGTCGAGGCCTTCACCCGCTCCGACGACGACCGCACCTTCGCCCTCACCGCCGCCGACACCGAGGGCGCGGTCCGCGAGGCCATCCTCGAGACGACCACCCGCACCCGCGCCGCGCTGCTGGACCGGATGACCGTCGTCGAGGACTACCGGCGCCGCTTCGCCGACGGCGGCCGCGCGCGGCGGCTCGACGACGCCGAGCGCGACCGGGTGCTGGCGGCGCTGGACCGCTGGCGCACGACGGTGGTGCCGCCGGTGCGCCGCCGCGACGTGGCCTACGACGTCAAGGACGTCATCGGCACCGGCGGCTTCGGCATCGGCAGCGCCGGCCTGCCCGCCTACAACGTGCTGCTCGAGGGCTACGACCAGGCGCTGGAGAACGACGTCGTGCTGTCCCTCAAGCAGGGCAACGTCGCCGCTCCCAGCCGCATCGTCCGCGACCGGCGGATCGCCGAGTACTTCGAGCACCACGGGCACCGGACGGCGGTCAGCCAGCGGGCGCTGCAGTCCAACGCCTCGCAGTTCCTCGGCCACACCGAGATCGACGGCGTCGGCTTCGTCGTCCAGGAGCTCTCGCCCTACGAGAACGACCTGGACTGGGAGGACCTCACCGAGCCCGAGGAGATCGCGCCGGTGATGGCCCAGCTGGGCCGGGCGACCGCGAAGCTGCACTGTGTCGGGGACGCCGACAGCGACCACGCCCTCGTCGGCTTCCAGACGG
Organism: Geodermatophilus sp. SYSU D00766; assembly: GCF_054049915.1. Taxonomy (NCBI): domain Bacteria; kingdom Bacillati; phylum Actinomycetota; class Actinomycetes; order Geodermatophilales; family Geodermatophilaceae; genus Geodermatophilus; species Geodermatophilus sp. SYSU D00766. The sequence goes on along the minus strand of NZ_JBJGYI010000004.1, from coordinate 58,730 downwards.
AGGAGGCGATCACGGCGATGGTGGGGGACCGCCGCGAGGAGTTCCTCGACGAGCTGGTCGCCTTCGCCCACGCCTACGCCCGCCAGACGCAGGAGGACCACCGGCTCTTCGTCGACGCCTTCCGCGCCGGCGCGATCCCGGGGGTCAGCTCGAGCGGGTCCCACCCGGTCCGCCGCTGACCGGGAGGGAGCCGGCCAGCACGCCGGCGAGGTCGTCGGCCCGCCAGCGGTGGTCGCTGCCGGGGACCGTCGCGCGCTCCGCCGACGCCAGCGAGCGCACGATCGAGTCGGCGGCGTCGGCCATGAAGGGGAAGGTGGTCGTCCCGAGCAGGACCACGGCGTGGGCCCGCACCGGCGCCCACAGCCGTGCCCGCGGCGCCGACTGCGTCCAGGCCAGCGCCTCCGCATCGGCCTGCAGGGTCGGTGCCATCCGCTCGAACAGCGGCCACTGCGGCCCCGAGCGCATCTGCTCGAACCACTCCGGCGGCATGCCGTCGGTGTAGAGCCGCCAGATGCCCTCCCGGTCGCCGGCGGCCACGAGCGCACGGATCGCGGCGAGGTGCTCCGCGCCGTCGGAGGCCTCCTCCTCGCCGAGGGGGACCTCCCAGAGGAACAGCCGCTCGACGCCGGGCAGCTCGGCGGCCGCCGCCAGGGCGATCGCGCCGCCGGAGGAGCTGCCGTACAGCCACGCCCGACCGCCGACGACGGCGAGCAGCGCACGGATCGCCGCCACCTCACCCGCCAGCCCGAACGGCGGGTCGCCGGTGCTCTCGCCGCGGCCGGGACGGTCGTACACGACGACGTCGAAGCCGCGGGCGGCCAGCTCGGCCGACAGCTCCCGGGTGTCCGGGTCGACGGCGCGGAACTGGCCCGCGCCGCCGACGCAGACCAGCGGCTGCCCGGCACCCTCCCGGTCGTAGACGATGCGGGTGCCGTCGGAGGTCTGCACGTACTCGGTCATGCGGTGGTGACTCGCCCGGAGCGCAGGACTCAGCGCGCCCGCCGACCCCGGCGCGTGCGCAAGTAGTCGGCCACGACGTACTCGCCGAGCCGGTCGGAGTCGGGGGTGAACACCCGGCCGCCGGCCCGGGCGGTGATGTCGTGGACGAAGTGCACCAGGCTCGGCTCCGGGTCGAGGGCGAAGACGTTGAGCGTCGCCCCCGACCGCGCCACCCGCTCCACCTCGGCGACGGTCCGGGCGATCGTCTCGGGCATCGGCGGCCAGCAGAAGTACGGCGTGCCGTCGTCCTCCAGGTGCGCGGTCGGCTCGCCGTCGGTGACCACCAGGACCACCGGTTCGGCGTCGCGGTGCCGGGCGAGGAAGCGCCGGGCCAGCATCAGCCCGTGCTGCAGGTTGGTGCCCTGCAGCGTGTCCACCGACAGCTCGGCCAGCGTCTCGGGCCGCAACACCTGCGCGGTGGAGGAGAAGCCGATGATCTGGATGGCGTCCTGCGGGAACCGGGTGGTCACCAGGGAGTGCAGCGCCATCGCCGTCGACTTGGCCGCGCCCCACGTGCCGCGCAGCGCCATCGAGTAGGACAGGTCGACCAGCAGCGCCACGGCCGCGCCGGTGCGCCGCTCGGTCTCCACCACCTCGAAGTCCTCGACGGCGATCCGCACCCGCCGGTCCCCGCGCGTGCCCCCGGCGGTGCGCAGCACGGCGTTGCGGACGGTGCGGACGACGTCGAGGGGCTGCTCGTCGCCGAAGTGCCACTCCCGCGACGCGCCGGTCAGCTCCCCGGCGGCCCCGGCGTCGGCGACGTCGTGCTCGCCGCGGCCGGTGGCGTCGAGCTTCGCGAACACCCGCCGCAGCGCGGTGGCGCCCAGTCGGCGCACCGCCTTGGGGGAGAGCTCGAGCTTGCCGTCGGACCGGTTGAGGTAGCCCTGCCGCTCCAGCTCGCGCTCGAGCTGCCGCAGCGCGGCGAGGTCGGCGACGGCGTCGCGGCCCAGCGCCTGCTCCAGCAGCTCCTCGTCGACGTCGGCCAGCGAGGCGCCGGCGTAGCCCTGGGAGAGCTGGTTGGACAGCGCCTCGAGGTCGGCGAGCTCGGCGACGGCGCTGGTGGCGTCGCCCAGGCCCAGGGCCTGCTCGCCGTCGGGGACCTGCCCGCGCTGGCCCCACGGCAGGTCGGGACGGGCCTGGCGCAGCGCGTCCTGCAGGTGCGCCATCTCGCTGGCCAGCCCGAGGTCGGACATCGTCTGCGCCATCAGGTCGGCCAGCTCGGCCCGCTGCTCGGGGGACAGGCCGGCCATCATCCGCTCCTGCGCGGCGGCCCGGCGGGCGAGGGAGTCGATCAGCTCGTCCACCGACTGCGGGTCGTCGGGGAAGAACTGCCCGTGCCTGTCCATGAACTCGCGGAACCGCTCGTCGGTGTCCTCGCCGCGGTTGTGCGCGTCGATGAGCGAGGACAGGTCGGCGACCATGTCCCGCACCGCCTGCACGTCCTGCTCGGTGGCGTTCTCCAGCGCCTGCTTCATGTGCGCGAAGGAGCTGTCGAGCACCTCCCGCCGCAGCAGGTCCTGGATCTGCTGGTAGGCCTCGCGCGCCTCGGCGGAGCGGAACGGGTAGTCCTTGAGCGCCCGCACGGCGCCGGCGGTGTCCTCCGGCAGCGCGTCGAGCTCGGCCTCGGCCAGCCGCGCGGCGTCGTCGGGGTCGGGGAACAGCTCGCGCCGCTCGGCGTCCAGCGCCCGGTCGAGCAGCTCGCGCACCTCCTGCAGCGTGCCGTCCATCCGGCCGGCGGTGCGGGCCTGCCGCAGCCGCTCGCGGACCGACCGGCGCAGCTCGTCGAGGCCGCGGCGGCCGTCCATGCCGCGGCGCAGCAGCTCCCGCAGCGCCTCCCGCACGCCGCTGCCGCCGAGCACCGAGTCGCCGATCTCGTCGACGGCGCTGCCCAGGTCGTAGGGCGGGGCGAGCGGGTCGGGCCCGCCCCGCCAGCGGCCGTACCGGTACCCCCTGCCGGGGCGTGGGCGGACCACCGTCAGGCCCCGTACACCGTGCGGGTGCCGTCGGTGTCCTTGGCCAGCCGGCGGGTGAGGTAGAGGCCCTCGAGGGCGAACTCGACCGCGGCCGCGGCCTGCTCGGCGGACTGCTCGCCCTCGGGGACGCCGAGGCGGCCGAGCAGCTCGGCCAGCCGCGGGATGGTGCCGAGCTGGCCGAGCAGCGCCGCGCCGGGCACCAGCTCGCCGGACTCGACGGTCTCCCCGCCGGTGAAGTGCTCCTGCAGCCCGGTCAGGTCCAGCCCGCCGCAGCGGGCGCGGAAGGTCTGCGCGGTGGCCTGCCGCAGCAGGTGTTCCAGCACCTCCAGCTCCCGGTCGTCGTCGGGGTCGGCGCCGGAGTCGGCGAACTCGACCTTGCCGCGGCTGGCCGGGACGACGCTCGGCAGGTCGACCACGCGGGCGACCGGGCGGGTCTCCCCGGCGACGGCGGCCCGGCGGACGGCGGAGGCGGCGACGGTCTCCAGCCCGGCGATGGCGAACCGGGCGCTGACGCCGGAGCGCTGGTCGACGTGGCTGGACTCGCGGACCAGCCGGGTGAAGCGGGCGACGATCTCCAGCAGGTGCTCCGGGACGACGGGGGCGTCGAACGCGTCGTGCCCGCTCGGTGCGCCGAGCCCGCTGGTCTGCGCCTCCTGGCGCAGCAGCCGGATCTCGTCGCCGAGCTCGAGCGGGTAGTGGGTGCGCACCTCGGCACCGAAGCGGTCCTTGAGCGGGGTGATGATCCGCCCGCGGTTGGTGTAGTCCTCGGGGTTGGCGCTGGCGACCAGCAGCAGGTCCAGCGGCAGCCGGACGCGGTAGCCGCGGATCTGGATGTCGCGCTCCTCGAGCACGTTGAGCAGCGCGACCTGGATGCGCTCGGCGAGGTCGGGCAGCTCGTTGACGCTGAAGATGCCCCGGTTGGTGCGGGGCACCAGGCCGTAGTGGACGGTCTCGGGGTCGCCCAGGGTGCGGCCCTCGGCGACCTTGATCGGGTCGACGTCGCCGATGAGGTCGCCGACGCTGGTGTCGGGGGTGGCCAGCTTCTCCCCGAACCGCTCGCTGCGGTGCAGCCAGGTCACCGGGGTGGCGTCGCCGTGCTCGGCGACCTGCCGGCGCCCCCAGACGCTGATCGGGTGCAGCGGGTGCTCGTTGAGCTCGCTGCCGGCCAGCACGGGGGTCCACTCGTCGAGCAGGCCGACGAGGGTGCGGATGAGGCGGGTCTTGCCCTGGCCGCGCTCGCCGAGCAGGACGAGGTCGTGGCCGGCGATGAGGGCCCGCTCGACCTCGGGGACGACGGTGTCCTCGAAGCCGACGATGCCGGGCAGGGTGGGCTCACCGGCGCCGAGGCGGGTGAGCAGGTTGGCGCGGATCTCGGCCTTGACCGGCCGGAAGGCGGCTCCGGAGTCGCGGAGCTCGCCGAGGGTCGTGGGTGCGGGTGGGGTCTGCGCTGGTGCGACGTCCGTCACCTCAGCCACGGTACGACGCGGGGGGACGTTCGGGGAACGGCCGCAGCGGTCGGCCGCGGGCCGGGCCTGCGAGGATCCCGGGCGTGGGAGTCCCGGGCGTGGGTGTGCAGCTGGTCTCGGAGGACGCCGTCGCCGCGGCGGCCGCCCTGCTCGACGGGGTGGCCCGGCGGACGCCGCTGGAGCACTCGCGGGCGCTGGCCGAGCGGGTGGGCGGCCCGGTGCACCTCAAGTGCGAGAACCTGCAGCACACCGGCTCGTTCAAGTTCCGCGGCGCCTACACCCGGCTGTCCCGCCTGACGCCGGAGGAGCGGGCGCGCGGCGTGGTCGCGGCCAGCGCCGGCAACCACGCCCAGGGCGTCGCGCTCGCCGCCCGGATGCTCGGCATCCGCGCGACGGTGTTCATGCCCGAGACCGCACCGCTGCCCAAGGTGGCGGCCACGCGCAGCTACGGCGCCGACGCGCGGCTGAGCGGGGCGGACCTCACCGAGGCGCTGGCCGCGGCCGTCGCCCACGCGGAGGAGACCGGCGCGGTCTTCATCCACCCGTTCGAGCACCCCGACGTCATCGCCGGGCAGGGCACGGTGGGCCTGGAGGTCCTCGAGCAGTGCCCCGACGTCGCCACGGTCGTCGTCTGCACCGGGGGCGGCGGGCTGGTGTCCGGGGTGGCGGCGGCGGTGAAGGCGCGCCGGCCGGGCGTGCGGGTGGTGGCCGTGCAGGCCGCCGCGGCCGCGGCGTTCCCCGGGTCGCTGGCCGCGGGGCGGCCCGTGGCGCTGTCCGGGATGGCCACGATGGCCGACGGCATCGCCGTCGGGTCGCCCGGGGACCTCACGTTCGCGCACGTGCGCGACCTGGTCGACGAGGTCCGCACGGTGACCGAGGAGGACATGTCCCAGGCGCTGCTGTTCTGCCTGGAGCGGGCCAAGCTCGTCGTCGAGCCGGCCGGGGTGGCGGCGGTGGCCGCGGTGCTGGCCGACCCGACGGCGTTCCGGCCGCCGGTGGTCGCGGTGGTCTCCGGCGGCAACATCGACCCGGTGCTGCTGCTCAAGGTCGTGCAGCACGGCATGGCCGCGGCCGGCCGCTACCTGCGGCTGCGGCTGCGGGTGCCCGACCGGCCCGGCTCGCTCGCGGCGGTGCTGTCGGTGCTGGCGGGGGTGGGGGCCAACGTGCTCGAGGTCGAGCACGAGCGGACCGCGACCCGCCTGGACCTCGGTCAGGTGGAGGTCTTCGTCGTCCTCGAGACCCGCGGCCCCGACCACGCGCGGTCCGTCGTCGGCGCGCTCGAGGAGGCCGGCTTCGCCGTCTCCGAGGGCTGACCGCTCAGTTCCGGGACGCCGGCACGTCACCTCCTGCGGGCCGTGCCGCGCGGCCGGGACGGGAGAGGGAACGTGGAGACGAACAGCAGACGAACGGGTGTTCGCGCCCGGCGAACAGGGCTCGGGAAGTGTCGGTGCTCACACCTAGTTTCGCCGGCATGAGCGACGCCATCCTCGTCGAGGGACTGCAGAAGAGATTCGGGTCCAACACGGCCCTGGCCGGGGTCGACCTCACGGTCCCCGAGGGCAGCGTCCTCGGCCTGCTGGGGCCCAACGGTGCGGGCAAGACCACCGTCGTCCGCATCCTGACCACGCTGCTGACGCCCGACGCCGGGCGGGCGGAGGTCGTCGGCGTCGACGTGCTGCGCGACCCCGCGCGGGTGCGCTCGGTCATCGGGCTGACCGGCCAGTACGCCGCGGTCGACGAGTACCTCACCGGGTTCGAGAACCTGGAGATGGTCGGCCGGCTGTACCGGCTCGGCAAGCGCGAGTCGCGGGCCCGGGCCGGTGAGCTGCTCGAGCGCTTCGACCTCACCGACGCGGCCGACCGCCCGGCGAAGACGTACTCCGGCGGCATGCGCCGGCGGCTGGACATCGCCGCCTCGCTCATCGCCCGCCCGCGGGTGCTCTTCCTCGACGAGCCCACCACCGGGCTCGACCCGCGCAGCCGGCTGGCGATGTGGGAGTTCATCGCCGACCTCGCCGGCGGCGGGACGACGATCCTGCTGACCACCCAGTACCTCGAGGAGGCCGACCGGCTGGCCGACCGGATGGTGGTCATCGACCGCGGCCGGGTCATCGCTCGCGGCACCGCCGACGAGCTCAAGGCGCAGGTCGGCGGTCAGCGGCTGGAGCTGACGGTGAGCTCGGCGGCCGAGCTCACCGACGCCGCCCGGCTGCTGGGACCGCTCGCGGCCGGCGAGCCGCAGGCCGACGAGCAGACCCGCCGGCTGAGCGTGCCGGTGCGGGGCGGCACCGACGACCTCGCCGAGGCGCTGCGGCTGCTGGCCGGCGGCTCCGTGGAGGTCCTCGACGTCGGGCTGCGCCGGCCCGACCTCGACGACGTGTTCCTCACGCTGACCGGCCATGCGGCCGAGGACGGCACCGACGACCGGGAGCCCGCCGGGCGGGTCCCCGCCGAGACCGCAGGGAGTGCCCGGTGAGTGCGCTGTCCGTGGCCGTCGAGGACGGCCTGACCATCACCCGCCGCAACCTGGTCAAGGTCCGGCGGGTCCCCGAGCTGATCGTCTTCGCGACCCTGTCGCCGATCATGTTCGTGCTGCTGTTCCGCTACGTCTTCGGCAGCGCCATCCCCATCGAGGGCATCAGCTACGCGGAGTTCCTGCTGCCGGGGATCTTCGCCCAGACCATCGTCTTCGGCAGCACCATCACCGGGGCGAGCCTGGCGGAGGACCTGCAGAAGGGGCTCATCGACCGCTTCCGGTCGCTGCCGATGGCGCGCTCGGCGGTGCTCGTGGGCCGCACGGTCGCCGACCTCGGCCTCAACGCGCTGTCGATCGTCGTCATGGGGGTGACCGGGTTCATCGTGGGCTGGCGGATCCGCTCCTCCCTGGTCGAGGCGCTGGCCGGGTTCGCCCTGCTGCTGCTCTTCGCCTACGCGATGAGCTGGCTGATGGCCACCGTGGGGCTGCTGGTCCGCACCCCCGAGGTGGTGCAGCAGGCGAGCTTCATCGTGATCTTCCCGCTGACGTTCATCGCCAACACGTTCGTGCCGACCAACAACTTCCCGACGGTGCTCAAGGCGATCGCCGACTGGAACCCGGTGTCGGCGGTGGTGCAGGCCGCTCGGGAGCTGTTCGGCAACACCGCACCGGGGCTGGAGACCTCCGACGCGTGGTCGCTGCAGCACCCGGTGCTGTACACGCTCATCTGGTCGGCGCTGCTGCTGGCGGTGTTCGTCCCGACGTCGGTGCGCATCTACCGGCGGACCGCCAGCCGCTGAGGAAGGGCCCCGCTGCACCCCGCCACGCGCACGCTCGCGGCGGGTCCCTGCAGCGGGGCCGTTCCAGCACCTCACCCCCGCCGCTCATGGCGGAGGATGGGCGCCGATGAGCGCCGCGCCCGCCCCCGCCGTGTCCGCCGACAACCCGCTGCTGGCCCAGTCGCCGTTGCCCTACCGGCTCCCGCCCTTCGCCGACATCACGCTGGAGCACTGCCGGGAGGCGGTGCTGGCCGGGATGGCCGAGCAGCGGGCGGAGATCGACGCGCTCACCGCGTCGGACGAGCCGGCCGGCTTCGAGAACACGATCGTCGCCCTGGAGCGCTCCGGCGCCCTGCTGCGGCGGGCCGGCGCGGTGTTCGCCAACCTGGCGTCGTCGCTGTCGAGCCCGCGGCTGCGCGAGATCGAGCGCGAGCTCGCCCCGCTGGAGGCCGCGCACGCCGACGCCCTCCGCCTCGACCCGGTGCTCTTCGCCCGCGTCGACGCCGTCCACGGGGCCCGGCACGACGCCGGCCTGGACCCCGAGGCGGTGCGGCTGGTCGAGCGGCACCACCTCGACCGGGTGCTGGCCGGGGCCCGCCTCGACGACGCCGGCCGCGCCCGGCTGTCCGAGCTCAACCGGGAGCTGTCGGAGCTGTCCACGCGGTTCGGGCAGAACCTGCAGCTGGCCACCGAGGCCGCCGCCGTCCGGGTCGCCGACGCCGCCGAGCTCGACGGGCTGAGCGAGGAGGAGGTCGCCGCCGCGGCCCGGGCCGCCGCCGACCGCGGCCTCGACGGGTACCTGCTCCCGCTGCTGCTGCCCACCGGCCAGCCGGTGCTGGCGAAGCTCCGCGACCGCGAGCTGCGCCGTCGGGTGTTCGAGGCGTCGGTGACCCGGGCGTCGGCGGGGGAGCACGACAACGGGCCGGTGGCCGCCCGCATCGCCCGGGTGCGCGCCGAGCGCGCGCGGCTGCTCGGTTTCGCCACCCACGCCGACCTGGTGCTGGCCGACCAGACCGCCGGCAGCACCGCCGCCGTCGACGCGGTGCTCGCCCCGATGGTCGGCCCGGCGCTGGCCAACGCGCGGGCTGAGGCGGAGGCGCTCGCCGAGGTCGCCGCCCGCGACGGGGTGAGCGAGCTCGCGCCCTGGGACTGGGCCCTCTACAGCGAGCGGGTGCGCGCCGAGCGGTACTCGGTCGACCGCGCGGCGCTGCGACCGTGGTTCGAGCTGGACCGGGTCCTCGTCGACGGCGTCTTCCGCGCCGCGGAGCTCCTCTACGGCTTCCGGTTCACGCCCCGCCCCGACCTCGCCGGCTACCACCCCGACGTCCGGGTCTGGGAGGTCACCGGCGCCGACGGCGAGCAGGTCGGGCTCTACCTCGGCGACTTCCTCGCCCGCGAGGGCAAGCGCGGCGGGGCGTGGATGAGCTCCTTCGTCACGCAGTCGCGGCTGCTGGGCACCCGGCCGGTCGTCGTGAACAACCTCAACGTGCCGCCGCCGCCCGCGGGCCGGCCCACGCTGCTGACCCTCGACGAGGTCGACACGCTGTTCCACGAGTTCGGCCACGCGCTGCACGGGCTGAGCTCGGCGGTCACCTACCCGCGGTTCGCCGGCACCGCGGTGCCCCGCGACTTCGTCGAGTTCCCCAGCCAGGTCAACGAGATGTGGGCGCTGTGGCCGGAGGTGCTCGCGCACTACGCGCGGCACGTCGACACCGGGGAGCCGCTGCCGGCCGCCGTCGTCGAGGCGATCGACGCCGCCCGACTGTGGGGCGAGGGCTTCGCGACGCTGGAGTACCTGGCGGCCACCCTGCTCGACCAGGCCTGGCACCGGATCACGCCGGAGACCGAGATCGGCGACCCGGCGGAATTCGAGCGGCGGGCGCTGGAGGAGGCGGGCGTGGCGTTCGAGCTCGTGCCGCCGCGCTACCGGACGACCTACTTCCAGCACGTCTTCGCCGGTGGCTACGCGGCCGGCTACTACTCCTACATCTGGTCGGAGGTGCTCGACGCCGACACCGTGGAGTGGTTCCGGGAGAACGGCGGGCTGCGGCGCGAGAACGGCGACGTCTTCCGGGAGCGGCTGCTGTCCCGCGGTGGGTCGGTGGACCCGCTGGAGGCCTTCCGCGCCGTCCGCGGCCGCGACGCCGACCCGGGCCCGCTGCTGCGCCGCCGCGGCCTCGCCTGACGGGGCTCCGCGACGATCAGGTGACCTGATCGTGGGGCGTCCTCCCGCACGGTGCGCGGGGCGGGAGGACGCGCTGCGGTGGGGGAGGACGCGCTGCGGTGGGGGAGGACGTGCTGCGGTGCCGAGATGGTCGCGGTGCCGACGTGGTCGCGGGCCGAGGTGGTCGCTGTGCCGACGTGGTCGCGGCGCCGGCCGGGTCAGAGCCAGGGCAGGCGCAGCACCAGGTCCAGGTCGTCGGGCGCCTCGCCGTCGCGGACGAGCCGGTTGGGCTGGCGGTGGCCGCACGCCGTGCAGCGGTGCACCACCTGCCAGCCCTTGCCCGACTTCTCCACCAGCCCGACGGGCTCCATGAGCTGCCGGCACTCGCTCGCCCGGTCGCCGGGCAGGTCGTCGACGTGCAGCGACCACAGGCAGTACGGGCAGTGGTTGCGGTAGTGCCCGTCGGTGTTCGCCGGCACGTCGGAGTGGCACCACCCGCAGGTGAAGCCGGTGTTCTCCGCCCGCCGGGAGCGGGCCGTGCGCACGGGTGCGCCCCCGGTCAGGGGACGAACGGCTCGACGGCGACGACGTCGACGGTGATGTCGCGGCCGTTGGGCGCCTTGTAGGTGACCGTCGTGCCCGGCTCAGCCCCGAGGATCGCCGAGCCCATCGCCGACTCCGGCGAGTAGACGGCGAGGTCGGTGGTGCCGGCGATCTCGCGGGAGCCGAGCAGGAACTTCTCGGTCTCCTCGTCGCCCTGGAACCGGATGGTGATCACGGTGCCGAGCTCGGCGGTGGTCACCGTCGTGGGGGGCTCGCCGACGCGGGCCTTGCGCAGCAGGTCGGTCAGCTGGCGGATCCGGCCCTCCTGCTTGCCCTGCTCCTCCTTGGCGGCGTGGTAGCCGCCGTTCTCCTTGAGGTCGCCCTCCTCGCGGCGGGCGTTGATCTCCGCCGCCATGGCGGGCCGGCCGGCCACCAACTGGTCGAGCTCGGCCTTCAGCCGGTCGTGGGCCTCCTGGGTCAGCCAGATGCCCTGCTCGTTCTCAGTGGGGGTGGTCACGCGGGGTTCTCCTGCGGCTCGGGGGCCGTCTCCCGGCCGGGAGACGGTCGACGTCGATCCGGCCAAGCTAACACCGGCCGGAGGGCCCCTGCACCGACCCGGCGGCACGGCAGGGGAGCGAGCACGCTACCGGCGGACGGCGTGAGGAGCAGCACATCCACCCGTCCGGACCACCGCGGCGCGGCGGGCCGTCCCCACCGCGGGGGACACTGGTCCGGTGACCGAAGCAGACCCGTTGCGCCTGCTCGCCGTGCACGCCCACCCCGACGACGAGTCGAGCAAGGGCGCGGCGACGATGGCGAAGTACGTCGCCGAGGGCGTCGAGGTGCTGGTGGCGACGTGCACCGGTGGTGAGCGCGGCTCGGTGCTCAACCCGGCACTCGACCGTCCCGAGATCTGGGAGCGCCTGCCCCAGCTGCGCGCCGAGGAGATGGCCCGCGCCCGCGAGATCCTCGGCGTCGAGCAGGAGTTCCTCGGCTTCGTCGACTCCGGCCTCCCCGAGGGCGACCCGCTGCCGCCGCTGCCGGAGGGCTGCTTCGCGCTGGTGCCCACCGAGGAGGCCGCGGCACCGCTGGTCGAGGTCATCCGGCGGTTCCGCCCGCAGGTGGTGCTCACCTACGACGAGAACGGCGGCTACCCCCACCCCGACCACATCAAGACCCACGAGATCTCGGTGGTGGCCTTCGAGGCCGCCGGCGACCCCGAGCGCTACCCCGGCCTGGGGGAGCCCTGGCAGCCGAGCAAGCTCTACTACCACATGGGCTTCACGCTGACCCGGATGCGGGCGCTGCACGAGGCGATGCTCGAGGCCGGCGCGGAGTCGCCCTACGCCGAGTGGCTGGCCTCCTGGGACCCCGAGCGGGACATGTCGCACCGGGTCACCACCCGGGTGTCCTGCGCGGAGTACTTCCCGGTCCGCGACGCCGCACTCATCGCGCACGCCACCCAGATCGACCCGACCGGCCGCTGGTTCGCCTGCCCCATGGACGTGCAGCAGCGCGTGTGGCCCACCGAGGACTACGAGCTGGCCCGCTCGCTGGTGGACTCGCCGCTCCCCGAGGACGACCTGTTCGCCGGCATCCGCAGCGAGGTGCGCGTCCCGTGACCGGGCTGGCCACGGCCGTGCTGGCCGCCGAGCAGCAGCTGCCCGAGGACGTCGGCAAGTCCGGCCCGCTCGGGCTGTTCCTGATCCTCGTGCTGCTGCTGGCCACGGCGCTGCTGGTCCGGTCGATGAGCCGGCACCTCAAGCGGATCCCGCCCAGCTTCGACGAGGAGGACGGGCCGCGCGTCGTCGTCCCCGACACCCCGGCCGACCTCGTCGAGCCGCGGCAGCCCGGCCAGGACCTGCTCGACACGCTGCGCCGGGCGCCGCGGGCCATCGAGGGCCCCAAGGACACCGACGGCCGGACGGACCCGCCGGCGCGCTGACGCCGGCGGGCCCGCCCGGGCGGGTCACCAGGTGTGGGCCACGTCGACGACGAGGCGCGACCCGTCGCCCGGACCGTCCAGGACGACCACCCGGAAGGGCAGCCGGGCGCGGACGCCGAGGCCGACGGTGCTCGACCCCTCGAACGACCCGGCCCAGGCCACCTGGCGGAAGGTGCTGTAGCCGGCCACGTCCACGGCCTCGGCGTCGTCGGCGGGGTCGTAGGTGGCCGCGCCACGGTCGTCGTAGGCCGGGGTGTGCACGACCACCTGCAGGTCGGCGGCCCCGCGCAGGGGGACCGGGGCGCCCGAGCCGTCGCGCGCGACCTGGCCGACGTAGCGCACGTCGTAGGACACGGCGGACGCGTCGATCCCGTCGAGGTCGAGCACCAGCCGGTCGTAGCAGGTGTGCCGGCCGGCGCGGACGCCGTCGAGGGTGCCGCCGCCGTCGTCGGACACGGTCTCGGGCAGCGAGCCCCAGGCCGTGCTGCAGCCCGGGGCGGCGGAGGCGGGCAGGACGCCGCCGGTCACGACGGCCGCCGCGGCGGCCAGGACGACGGCGGCGCGGGTGCTGGTGGTTCTCATGTGGGGCTCCCGGGGTCAGGGGGAGGGGTGGTGCGGACGAGGGAAGAGTCCGCCGACACGTCCGTCGGCGCTACGGCTGGACATGCCTGGAGATGCCGATCCGGTGCGCCGTTCACCGGCAGGATGTGACGAGTGAGCGGGGTCTGCACGCGACACGACACGGCACATGACGCCAGGGTCACCGGCGCGCGACGCCGCGTCGTCGTCCGCTCTCGGCGTAGTGCTCCGAGCGGGCGGCGGCGCTACCGTGTAAGCGTGTAATCACCTGGTATCCGAGGAGGATCCCGTGCACGGACACCACCGCTTCGCCGACTCCGCCTTCGCCCGCATGGGCGCGCCCGGGTTCCGGGGCCGCGGTCCCGGCGGCCGCGGCCGCGGCGCCGAGGGGCCGCCGCCGGTCGACCGGGCCGAGGTGGCCGGCTGGTTCGCCGGCCGGCTGCCCGACGGCTGGTTCACCGGGCCGGTCGAGATCACCGTCGACCGCGACGAGATCACCGTCGTCGGCTCGCTGGCCGAGCCCGACGCCGGCGAGGGCGACCCCACCGCCGCCCGGTCCGGGCGGATCTCCCGCTTCCGGGAGGACACCCGCGAGCAGCGCATGGCGATCGCCGACGCCGCCCAGGCCCGCTACGGCCGCTCGGTGGCCTGGGGCGCCGCCTGCGGCGACGTGCGCGAGCTGTTCACCAACGCCTCGGTGCCGGTGATGACCCGGCTGCGCCAGCCCGAGCGGCTGGTCCTCGACACCCTCGTCGACGCCGGCGTCGCCCGCTCCCGATCCGAGGCGCTGGTGTGGGCGGTGCGGCTGGTCGGCCAGCACGCCGACGCCTGGCTGACCGAGCTGCGCGACGCCATGGCCTCGGTGGAGGAGGTCCGCGCCCGCGGGCCCGAGCTGTGATCCCGGCCGGGCTGCCGGCCGCCCGGCCGGCAGCCCGGCCCCGGCGTGCGGCCGGCACGCGTCGCTGACCAGGGACACTGGGGACGTGCTCGCCCCCTCCGCCGTCCCGTCCTCGACCGACGTCCTCGTGGTGGGGGCCGGCCCGGCCGGCTCCGGCGCGGCGGCCTGGGCGGCCCGCGCCGGTCACGACGTGCTGCTGGCCGACGCCGCCGTCTTCCCCCGCGACAAGGCCTGCGGCGACGGGCTCACCCCGCGGGCGGTCGCCGAGCTCGACCTGCTGGGCCTCGGCGACTGGGCGCGCGGGCGGGCCCGCAACCGCGGCCTGCGGGCGGCCGGCTTCGGCCAGGTGTGGGAGCTGCCCTGGCCCGGTGGGGCCTTCCCCGACCACGGCAGCGCCGTGCCGCGCACCGAGCTCGACGCCCGGATCCGTGCCTGCGCCGTGCAGGCCGGTGCCACCCCGCTGGAGGGCGCCCGGGCCGTCGACGTCGAGCGGGACGGCGACCGCGTCACCGGCGTCGTGTTCGACGTCGGCGGGGAGCGCTCCACCGTGCGCTGCGAGCGGCTGGTCGTCGCCGACGGCGCCCGCTCGCCGCTGGGCCGCCGGCTCGGCCGGCAGTGGCACCGCGACACCGCCTACGGCGTGGCCGCCCGCGGCTACGTGACCTCCGGGCGCAGCGCCGACGAGTGGATCTCCTCGCACCTGGAGCTGCGCGACGCCGACGGGGCGCTGCTGTCGGGCTACGGGTGGGTCTTCCCGCTGGGGGAGGCCGCTGGGCAGGTCAACATCGGCGTCGGCACGCTGGCCACCGCCCGCCGTCCGGCCGGGGTGCAGCTGCGCGCGCTGCTCGGCACCTACGCCGCCGCCCGCCGCGAGGACTGGCGGCTCGACGGCCCGGTGCACGCGCCGGCCTCGGCGCTGCTGCCGATGGGCGGGGCGGTGTCCGGCGTCGCCGGGCGCAACTGGGCGCTGGTCGGGGACGCGGCCGGCTGCGTCAACCCGCTCAACGGCGAGGGGATCGACTACGGCCTGGAGACCGGCCGGACGCTGGCCGGGATGCTCGGGGAGCCTGATTGGTCGGGGGCGTGGCCGGCCACGCTGCGGCGGCACTACGGCGAGGCGTTCTCCGTCGCCCGCCGGCTGGCCGGCCTGCTCACCCTCCCGCGGCTGCTGCCCGCGGCGGGTCCGGTCGGCATGCGCTCGCGCGCGCTGATGACCGTGGCCCTGCGGGTGATGGGCAACCTGGTCACCGAGGAGGACCGCGACGCCGTCGCCCGCGCCTGGCGCCTGGCCGGCCGGGTGTCCCGCCGCTTCGACGAGCGCCCGCTGTTCGCCTGAGTCCGTGCACGTCCACGGACGCGCACGGACCGGGTCACACGAAGGGCGAGTTGTACATCGCGAAGTAGACGGCGATGTAGTGGCAGATCGCGGCCACGATCGTCATCGCGTGGAAGACCTCGTGGTAGCCGAAGACGCCGGGCACCGGGTTGGGCCACTTCACCGCGTAGGCCACCCCGCCGAGGGTGTAGAGCACCCCGCCGACGGCGAGCAGCACCAGGGACGTGACGCCGGCGATGTGCAGGATGTCGGTGAGGATGAAGACCGCGACCCAGCCCAGGCCGACGTAGAGCGGCACGCCGACCCAGCGCGGCGCCGTGGGCCAGGTGAGCTTGAGGCAGACGCCGGCCAGCGCCCCGGCCCAGACGCCGGCCAGCACCCAGTACCCGGTCGGCTGGTCGACGGCGAGCAGCGAGAACGGCGTGTACGTGCCGGCGATGAACAGGAAGATCATCGAGTGGTCGAGCCGCTTCATGACCTTCCAGCCGCGCGGTGACCAGCGGCGGCGGTGGTAGAGCGCGCTGATGCCGAACAGGCCGCAGATGGTGAGGCAGTAGACGGCGACGGAGAACCCCGACCGCGCCCCCAGCACCGCGGCCAGCGGGATGAGGACGGCGCCGGCGACGATCGCGCCGAAGAAGGCGAACAGGTGCAGCCAGCCGCGCATCCGCGGCCGGGTGTCGGGGTGCTCCCAGTCGCCGTCGGCGAAGTCCGCGGCGGTCCAGGTGTGCTGGACCGCCTCGCCCTCCGCCAGGACGGTACCGACGGCCGCGCCCCGCGGCGCCTCGATCTCGGCGTCGTCGGCCTCCACCCGGACGGGCTGGAGGTCGTCGGAGGGTGCGCTCATGCACCGAGGTTACGGAGGCGTAGGTCGCCGTGCACCGCGACGCCGCTGTGAGGTCGGTGGCAACGCCGCAGGCGGGGGAGGGGGTGGCGCGCCGCCGGAACGGCGGCGTCGCGGGGGTCCTACGCTCTACCCCGTGGGGGCGCGTCAGTGGGTCCGCGACGCGCTGACCCAGCTCTACGAGCGGCGCCTGGCGCGCCAGCTGGTCGGGGCCCCCGTCCCCCGCCACGTCGGCGCGATCATCGACGGCAACCGGCGCTGGGCGCGGGCCACCGGGCTGCTCGACCCCAACGCCGGGCACCGCCGCGGCGCCGACCGGATCGCCTCGTTCCTGGGCTGGTGCGACGAGGCCGGCGTCGAGGTGGTCACGCTCTTCCTGCTCTCCACCGACAACCTCAGCCGGCCCGAGCCGGAGCTCACCCCGCTGCTGCGGATCATCGAGGGCGTCGCCGAGGACCTCTCCGCGCCCGACCGGCGCTGGCAGCTGCGGCCGGTCGGCGCCCTGGAGCTGCTGCCGGCCGAGACCGTCGCCGTCCTCAAGCAGGCCGAGGAGACCACCCGCGGCCGGCCGGGCGCGCACGTCAACCTCGCCGTCGGCTACGGCGGGCGGCGGGAGATCGCCGACGCCGTCCGCTCGCTGCTCGCCGAGCACGCCACGAAGGGCACCTCGCTCGACGAGCTGGTCGAGGTCCTCGACGTCGAGCACATCGCCGAGCACCTCTACACCCGCGGCCAGCCCGATCCGGACCTGGTCATCCGCACCAGCGGCGAGCAGCGGCTGTCGGGCTTCCTGCTCTGGCAGACGGCGCACTCGGAGTTCCACTTCACCGACGTCTACTGGCCCGACTTCCGCCGGGTCGACTTCCTGCGGGCGCTGCGCGCCTACGCTGCGCGGCACCGCCGCTTCGGGGGCTGAGAGACTGACGCCCATGGCAGCCGGCGCGGTCGACCTCCCCCTCGAGTACGTCCGGCTGGGGTTGCGGTTCGACCGGCTGGAGTCCGGCTTCGTCGACGCCTACACCGGCGAGAAGCGGATCCGCGCCGAGGTGGAGAGCGAGCCCGCGCCCACGCCGTCCGGGCTGCGCGACCAGGCCCGCGCGCTGCTCGGCGAGCTCGACGCCGCCGGGCTGCCGGCCGACCGCGCGGCGTTCCTCCGCGGCCAGCTCACCGGCCTGGAGTGCAGCGCCCGGAAGATGAACGGCGAGCCGGTCGCCTTCCTGGACGAGGTGCGCAGCTACTTCCAGGTCGACCTCACCCTCGGCGACCCGGCCGCCTACGCCGCCGCGCACGCCGAGCTCGACACCCTGCTGCCCGGGGAGGGTGGGCTGGCCGAGCGCTACGCGGCCCACCGGCGCCGCGAGGAGTGCCCGCCGCAGCGGCTGGAGACCGCGGTGCACGCGCTGTCGAGCGCGCTGCGCGACCGGGTCCGCGGCCGGTACGGGCTGCCGGAGGCCGAGACGGTGCGCTACGAGGTGGTCACCGACAAGCCGTGGTCGGGGTTCAACTACTACGAGGGCGACTTCCGGTCCCGGGTGGCGATCAACGCCGACCTGCCGCACCGGCTCAGCCAGCTGGTGCACCTGGTGGCGCACGAGTCCTACCCCGGCCACCACACCGAGCACTGCCGCAAGGAGCGCGGCCTCGTCGAGCGCGCGGGCCACCTCGAGCACACCGTCTTCCTGGTCAACACCCCCGAGTGCCTCATGGCCGAGGGGCTGGCCGACCTCGGCGTCGACGCCGCCGTCGGCGAGGGCTGGGGGCCGTGGTCGGCGGAGGTGCTCGGCGACCTGGGGCTGCGCTTCGACGGGCACCTCGCCGAGCGGATCGCCGCGGCCGCCGCGCCGCTGAACCGGGTCCGGCAGGACGCCGCCGTGCTGCTGCACGACCGCGGGACCGACGCCGACGAGGTCGCCGCCTACATCCAGCGCTGGTCGCTGGTGAGCGCCGAGCGGGCCCGCCAGCAGCTGCGCTTCCTCACCCACCCGCTGTGGCGGGCCTACATCACCACCTACGTCGAGGGCTACGACCTGCTGCACCGCTGGCTGGCCGCCCGCCCCGCCGAGCAGGACGTCGCCGGCCGCTTCGTGCGCCTGCTCGACGAGCCGCTGACCCCCGCCGTCGTCACGGCCGAGCTGTCGGCCGCCTGACCCGTGCCGCGCCGCGACCCCCGGGAGGCCCGCCTGCTCGGGCTGTGGACGGCGGGGTGGCTGTTCGCGCTGCTGCTGGCCGGCCTCCTCCGGGTCGGCGACCTGCGGGTGCAGTGGCCGGTGCTGCTCGTGCCGGTGGTCTGGGCGCTGGTGGCGCTGCGGCCCCGGGGCGGCCGCGCCGCCCGGGGCGGGGACGACTGGCCTCCGGACGACGACCTGGCCGGCTGGCCACCACCGGACGACGGCGGGCCGCCGCGCACGCCCCGGACCCGCGAGCTGCGGCGGCTGCCCGAGGTGCCCCGGGACCGCCGGCGGGAGTGACGGCGCTGTCGCGGGGGAGCTCGGCTGGTGGTTCGGCGTGCGGCGGTTCCGCCGGGAGTCCAGCTGACCCGCAGGTGGGACGGCTGGGACGGCTGGGTCCCCCCGATGGAGGACACGCCGCCTCCTCGTCATGTGACTGTCACCTCCCCGTTCTAGCGTCCGGGGTGGACGACGGGCCCGCCCCGGAGTCCACGGGAGGCCCGGTTGGTGCTGACGTTCTCGTCGACCAGGGGGCCGGTTCCCGGCCCCTGTGCCGGGGCCCGGCCACCTTCGAGAAGGGGTGCGGTCCCGCACCTCAGGGGAGACGACTCGTGACTCTGCGCCGCACGTACGTCCTCGACACCTCCGTCCTGCTCTCCGACCCCCGCGCGCTGCTGCGCTTCGGCGACGCCGACGTGGTGCTGCCGCTCGTGGTGATCGGTGAGCTCGAGGACAAGCGGCACCACCCCGAGCTCGGCTGGTTCGCGCGCCAGGCGCTGCGCCTGCTCGACGACCTGCGCGTCGCGCACGGCCGCCTCGACGCGCCGGTCCCGGTGGGGGAGAACGGCGGCACGCTGCACGTCGAGCTCAACCACAGCGACGCCGCGGTGCTCCCGGCCGGCTTCCGCAACGACAGCAACGACAGCCGGATCATGGTCGTGGCGCTGAACCTGCGGGCCGAGGGCCGCGACGTCTGCCTGATCACCAAGGACGTGCCGCTGCGGGTGAAGGCGGCCGCCGTCGGCCTGGACACCGACGAGTACCGGGCGCTCGACGCCGTCGACGCGGGATGGTCCGGCATGGCCGAGGTGGGTCTCGAGGACGCCAAGCTGTCGGCGCTGTACGACGCCGGTGAGGTGTACGTACCCGCGGCCGCGGAGCTGCCGGCGCACACCGGGCTGGTGCTGCTGTCCTCGCGGGGTTCGGCGCTGGGCCGGGTGACGCCGGACAAGCAGGTGCGGCTGGTCCGCGGCGACCGCGAGGCGTTCGGGCTGCACGGGCGCTCGGCCGAGCAGCGGGTCGCGCTGGACCTGCTGCTCGACCCCGACGTCGGGATCGTCTCCCTCGGCGGGCGCGCGGGCACCGGCAAGTCGGCGCTGGCGCTGTGCGCGGGCCTGGAGTCGGTGATGGAGCGGCGGGCGCACAAGAAGGTCGTCGTCTTCCGGCCGCTGTACGCCGTCGGCGGGCAGGAGCTCGGGTACCTGCCCGGCAGCGAGGGCGAGAAGATGTCGCCCTGGGCGCAGGCGGTCTACGACACCCTCGGTGCGCTGGTGTCCCGGGACGTGCTCGACGAGATCGCGTCGCGGGAGCTGATCGAGGTGCTGCCGCTGACCCACATCCGCGGCCGGTCGCTGCACGACTCGTTCGTGATCGTCGACGAGGCGCAGTCCCTCGAGCGCGGCGTGCTGCTGACCGTGCTGTCCCGGCTGGGCAGCGGCTCGCGGGTGGTGCTCACCCACGACGTCGCGCAGCGGGACAACCTGCGGGTCGGCCGGCACGACGGCGTGGCCGCGGTGGTCGAGCAGCTCAAGGGGCACCCGCTGTTCGCCCACGTCACGCTGACCCGCTCCGAGCGCTCGCCGATCGCCGCGCTGGTCACCGAGATGCTGGAGGACCTCCCGCTCTGAGGTAGTGCGCGCTCGCTCCTGCGGTGCTGCCCGCACTCCCGCTTGGGTGCAGCACCGCAGGAGCGAGGGCGGCACCGCAGGAGCGGGTCAGAGGGGACGTCCCGCCCGGGTGAACGCCGCCTGATCCGCCGGTCGACGACGGTCGGCGTCGCGAGGTCGGCCCAGGTCCACCGGACCACCTCCCACCTGTGGTCGCGCAGGTCGTCCTCCCGGAGCTTCTCCTGGTAGACGACCTCGGCGGGATCGGGTCCGCCCGGCTCCGACCGGTACTTGACGCGCCCGTCGAACTCGCCGAGCGTCCGCCGGTCCCGCCAGCCGAAGTCACACCGGCCGACCAGACTGCCGTCGGAGCGGACCACCCTCACCTGCAGCTCAGGCCCCGGGAGGCCCAGCCGGTGGAGCAGGACCCGGCTGCGGCTCTCGCCGACGCTCTCGCTGCGCCCGTCGGCGAAGACGGCCACACGCGCGGCCCGGCGTGACCCCGGCACCGGGCCCATGCGCTCGAGACAGGCGACGAGGTCCTCGCGCCGGAGTCCGCCGGCCAGCGCCGCATCCGCCGCGACGACGGCGGACTCGAACCCGGACGACCGGGCCAGGTCGACGACGGTGCGCGCCAGCCCCGTCGTCAGGACGCCGTCGAGCAGGGTCGTCTCGTCGTCCGGTAGCCGAGCGACGTGCAGGTGCACCCGCGCACTCCCGCTGCCGGCAGCCGGTGGGCGTCGGGTCACGTGCACCCGCCTGGTGGGGACGCGCCACAACGGCAACCCGTGCAACACCGCGGCGGACGCGTGGCTCACCACCGAGCCGTTGCGGAGGGTGGGCGCGGTCGCCAGGACGAGAGCTCGGTCCCGCGGGAGACCTGCGGCCGGATCGAGATAGGCACCCCTGCGGACCCGCACCAGCTCACCGCAGCGGACGGCTCGCGCCAGCTCCCGGTCGTCGAGGCCGGCGCGCAGGGCGTCGGCGCGGAACACCACGGGATCGCGGAAGGGGATCGCGTCGGTCACGCTCCGACGCTGGCCCGCAGCCGGAGTCGTCGGGGCGGATCGCCGGCATCTGTGGACAGCAGAGCTCTGCGGTGCGGCTCGCGCTCCCGCGGTGTAGCGGTACCGCGAGAGCGGCGACAGCGCCGCAGGAGCCGGGGGTCAGGAGGTGGGGTCCTCGGCCTCGGGTGCCGGTTCGGTGGCGCCCCGCGCCGGCGGGGTGCGCGGCGGCGTCGCCGCGTAGCGCAGCAGCGCCACCGCGCCCCACCCGGCCAGCAGGCACCAGGGCAGCCGGGCGGCGACCTCGTCGGGGGAGAAGTCGCCGCGCACGCCGAGCGCGAGCACCGGCAGGGCCAGGAGGAACCCCACCGCGAGGACGTCCCAGCGCAGCGGGCTCATGCCTCAGCGGTCTCCAGCCGCTCGCACAGCAGCGACGCCCAGCGGTGTGCGGTCGCGCGGACGCCGTCGAGGAGGGCCACCGGCACGGTGGTGCGGCCCAGCACGGCCGCGGGGTCGGCGGTGAGGTCGCTGTCCTGGACGACGAGCGCGTCGACCCGGGGCAGCCCGTCCAGCCACGGCCCGACGTCCTCGGGCTTGCGGGTCGCCTCCACGACGGCCCACACCGCCGACGGCGAGAAGATCGCCATGACCTGCTCGAGCCAGGTGCGGCCACCGGCGCGCATGGGGGCGTCGACGGCGACGACGGTCGGCGTCCCGGCCCGGGCGGCGTCCTGCTTGCGCTCGATCGCGGTGTCGACGGAGGTGATCCGGCCGGCCTCGGGCGCGAGCGCGGCGAGGTCGCCGCGGGTGGCCCACTGCAGCCGGTCGGCGTCCAGGCGCATCGAGACCGACAGCGACCGCGCGGCCGCGAGCGTCTCGACGCCGGGACCGACCACCAGCAGCACCTCGCCGGGGCCGGCGGGCGCGGCCGGGGCGGCCGGGAGCGACCGCAGGGCGCGGGTCAGCGCGGCGTAGGTGCCGTGCGCGGCGACGTCGGCGGGGAAGCCGCCGCCGAGCAGGTCCTCGGGCACACCGAGGCCCCGCAGCCGGGCGACGACGCCGGCCGCCTCGACCGCCCGCGGGTCGACCAGGTCCCGTCCGGACCGCCCGCCCGCGGCGCGCTCGCGCACCGAGGGGACGACGACGCGGCCCGCGCGGGTGTCGACCGGCAGCCGGGTGACCGTGGCCAGGCCGGTGGGCCGCTGCGGGGCGGCGACCCGGGCGACGGCGTGCCCGGGCACCGGCGGGAGACGGCGCGGCGGCACCGGCGGGCGCCCCAGCAGCGGCGGCACGGCCAGCGCGGTGCCGGGGGTCGGCGGCAGCAGGGAGAGCGGGGGCAGGACGGCGGTGGCGTCGGAGAGCAGCGGCGCCGGGTCGCTGGCGGTGGGCGCCAGCGCCACGAGCTCGGTGCCGGCCTCGTCGGCCTCCTCGGCCTCCTCGGCCTCCTCGGCCTCCTCGGCCTCCTCGGCCTCCTCGGCCTCCTCGGCCTCCTCGGCCTCCTCGGCCTCCGTGGCCTCCCACTCGTCGCTCTCGGCGGAGGTCTCCACCCACGCCGGCTCGCGGTCCAGGCGCTGGGCGGTGACCGGCACCGGCGGGCGGCCGCGGTGCACGCCGCCCTGCGTCGAGGCGCTGGCGAGGACGCCGCGGAGGATGTCGGTCAGCGCGTCGTCGGGCGTGTCGTGCGCCAGCGCGGCGCGCAGCACCTCGGCGATAGCCTCCTCGCGGCCGGTGGTCGGCTCGGTGGGGTCCGGGTCGGCCCAGGGAACCGGCACCTCGACCGGCTCCACGACGACGGCCGGCAGCACGTCGGTGGCGAAGTCGTCGGCCGGGACCTCGGCGAGCCGCGCGGGGATCTCATCAGCGACCTCCTCGGCGGCGGGCCCGGTGCCGCCCGGCAGCTCGTCGAGCAGGGACTCCTCGACGACGGCGGGCTCCTCGGCCACGGCCTCGACGACGACGGGCTCCTCGACGACCGGCTCGGGCTCGACCACCGGCTCGACGAGGACGGCGGCGATGCGCGGCGCAGGGGCCGGCTCGGCCCACATGTCCAGGTCGGGGACGGGCCGCTCGTCGGCGGGCTCCTCGACGGCGAGCTCCTCGACCGGGAACTCCTCGACCGGGAACTCCTCGGCGACCGGCTCCTCGGGGATGACCTCGACGACCGGATCCTCCGCGACCGGCTCCTCGGCGACCGGCGCAGGAGCCGGGGCGGCCGCAGGGGCAGGGGCGGGAGCGGGCGCGGCCATCGCGGCGGCCAGGGCGGCGGCCAGCGGCAGCGCCGGGCCGGCGGGCGCGGGCGCCGGCGTCCGCAGCACCGACCGGGACGCGGGGACCTCCGGCTCCGGCGACGGCACGGGCTCCGGCGACGGCGCAGGCGACGTCGCCACCGCGGCCTCGGTCAGCGCCCGCAGCGCCTCCGCGGCGGACGAGGCGGCCGCGACACGGACGGCGTCGTCCACGGCCTCGCGGACCTCGCGGTCGCCGGCCACGACCTGCGCGAGCGCAGCGGTGAACGGCGAGGGACCGGCGGGTCCGGCCGGCGTCGCCGGCGGGCGCACCGCCGTCCTCGGCGCCCGGCGGGGCGTGGCAGCGGCGGGGGTGACAGCCGCGGGACGGGCGGCAGCCGCGCGGCTCACCGCGGCCGGGCGGAACGCGGCCCCACCGGCAGCGGTGCCGCGGCCCGCGGCCACCGACGTCCGCGAGTAGAGGTCGACGTCCGGGCCGGCGCCGCCGGACCCGAGCAGGCCGGCCAGCTCGTCGACCGGGTCGGGGAGCGCGGCGGTCCGCGCGGCCGCCGGCCGGGACCGGTGCATCTCCGTGGCGCGCAGGAACGCGCCGGTGTCGGCCAGTGGCCCGGGGTCGCGGCTGAGCGCGGCCTCGATGCGCCGCGCCGACTCCGACCGCGACGCGGGGGCGCGGCGGGCCGGCTCGACCTCCTCCACCTCGGCGATGAACCGCTCGGTGGCGAAGAAGCCGAGGACCCCGCCGGAGCGGACGCGGCGCACGCCGACGATCCGGACGGCGTTGCCGTACCGCTCCCGCGCCGCGGCCACCGCGGCCTCGGGCGTGGGCGCCTCAACGGATGGCAACGGCACCGCTCACCACTCCCAGGGACTCGATCTGGGCCGTCCGGGAGACCTCCGCGTAGGAGATCACCGGCAGCCGGGGCAGCACCTGGCGGACCAGGCGGGACAGTGCGGCGCGGACCTGCGGCGAGCAGACCAGGACCGGCGAGAGGCCGTGGTTCTCGGCGACCTCGAGCAGCCCGGTGCAGCCGGTGACCAGCGCGTCGACCGAGCCGGCGTCCAGCGCCAGCACCTGGCCGCCGTCGCCGTGCCGGACCGCCTCGAGCAGCCGCTGCTCGAAGGCCGGCTCGAGGGTCAGCACGTGCAGCCGCTCGTCGGGCGTGACGTAGGGGTGGCTGATCGCGGCGCCCAGCGACGCGCGCACGGCCTCGACCAGGCCGTCGAGGTCGGTCGACGTCTTCGCCCGCAGCGACAGCGCCTCGAAGATGCGCACCAGGTCGCGGATGGACACGTTCTCGGTGAGCAGCGCGTGCAGCACCCGCTGGATCTCGCCGAGGGTGAGCAGCGCCGGGGTGAGCTCCTCGACGACGACGGGGTGGCTGCGGCGGACCATCTCCACCAGCAGCCGGACGTCCTCGCGGCCGAGCAGGTCGGCGGAGTGCTGGCGGACGACCTCGGCCAGGTGCGTGGTGATGACCGAGGAGCGGTCGACGACGGTGGCGCCGGCCATCTCCGCCTGCCGCTGCAGCTCGGCCGGCACCCACTTCGCGGGCAGGCCGAAGACCGGCTCGCGGGTGGGGCGGCCGGGCAGGCCGTCGAGGGCGTCGCCGATGGCCAGCACGGTGCCGGCGGGGGAGGAGCCCTTGGCCGCGGGGACGCCGTTGAGCCAGATGACGTACTGCGACGCCGGCAGGTCGAGGTTGTCTCGGGTCCGCACCAGCGGGATGACCAGGCCGGTCTCCATCGCGACCTTCCGGCGCAGCGCCTTGACCCGGTCGAGCAGGTCGCCGCCGCGGGCCGTGTCGACGAGGTCGACCAGGTCGAAGGCCACCTCGAGCTCGAGCGGGTCGACCCGCATCCGCTCGGCGATCGCCTCGGGGGAGTCCGGCCGCGGCTCGTCGTCGGCCTCGGCGGCCGGCGCGGTCTCGTCGTCGGCCGGGACCTCCTGCATGCGGGCGGCCATGAGCAGGAAGGCGCCGCCGATGACCAGGAACGGCAGCTTCGGCAGGCCGGGGATCAGGCAGAGGGCCAGCGCGGCGCCGCCGGCGATGCGGACCGGCTGCCGGAACCGGCCGAGCTGGGCGAGCAGGTCGCTGCCCATGTCCCCGTCGGAGGCCGAGCGGGTGACGATGATGCCGGTCGCGGTGGACAGCAGCAGCGCGGGGATCTGGGAGACCAGGCCGTCGCCGACGGTGAGCAGCGAGTAGGTCGAGACCGCCTCGCCCGGCGCCATGCCCTTCTGCACGACGCCGACGGCGAAGCCGCCGACGAGGTTGATCAGCGTGATGACGATGGCCGCGATCGCGTCGCCCTTGACGAACTTCGAGGCGCCGTCCATCGAGCCGTAGAAGTCGGCCTCGCTGGTGACCTCCGAGCGCCGCTTGCGGGCCTGCTCCTCGTTGATCAGCCCGGCGTTGAGGTCGGCGTCGATGGCCATCTGCTTGCCGGGCATCGCGTCGAGGGTGAAGCGGGCACCGACCTCGGCGACGCGGCCGGCACCGTTGGTGATCACGACGAACTGGATGATCGTGAGGATCACGAAGATCACCAGGCCGACGACGAGCGAGCCGCCGATGACGAAGTGGCCGAAGGCCTCGATGACCTTGCCGGCGTAGCCGTCGCTGAGCACCAGCCGCGTCGAGGAGACGTTGAGGGCCAGCCGGAACAGCGTCGCGATGAGGATCAGCGACGGGAAGACGGCGAAGTCCAGCGGCCGCCGGATCTGCATCGCGACCAGCAGGATCAGCAGCGACGCGGTGATGTTCAGGCCCAGCAGCAGGTCCAGGAACGCCGCCGGCAGCGGCACGACCAGCATGAGGACGATGGCCACGACGCCGATCGGCACGGCGGCCCTGGTCATCCCTCGCACGGAGCCTCCATCGGCAGCCCGCGCGGGGGCACCGACCGCGTTCGGCCCACCCGTCACAGCAGCCCCACCACCCGGGCACTTCCGCGGAAGTGCCCGGGTCAGGAGGCGATCGGCGCCCTCCGGCGGCCGGCCCGCGGCAGCCCGGTGACGTCGGGCGCCTCGAACCCCGGGCGGTGGAAGCCGCCGCGCACGCCGCGCGCGCCCAGCTGCATCACGAAGGCGAGCACCCGCGCGACGGCGGTGAACAGCTGCGGCGGCACCTCCTGGCCGATCTCGCAGGAGGCGTGCAGCGCCCGGGCCAGCGGCACGTCCTGCACCATCGGCACCCGCGCCTCGGCGGCCCGCTCGCGCAGCCGGGCGGCGATCTCGTCGGCGCCCTTGGCCACCACGCGCGGGGCGCCGCGCTCGGGCTGGTACCGCAGCGCGACGGCGACGTGCGTCGGGTTGACCAGCAGGACGTCGGCCTCGGCGACCTCGGCCATCATCCGGTTGCGCGACATCGCCAGCTGCATCGACCGGCGCTGGCCCTTCACGTGCGGGTCGCCCTCGGAGTTCTTGTGCTCCTGCTCGACCTCGTACCGGGTCATGAGCAGCTTCTTCCTCGTCTGCACCCGGACCACGACGTAGTCGGCGACCGCGATGACCAGGCCGGTGACCGCCACGACCCGGAACATCAGGACGGCGGAGTCGGCGACGGCGGAGGTGACCGCCGACAGCGGCAGCGCGCCCGACGCCGAGACCAGCTCCTGCGCCCGGTCGCTGGTGGTGACCACGACGACGCCGAGGGCGATCGTCTTGATCACCGCCTTGGCCGCCTCCCACAGCCCGTGGGTGCCGAACATCCGCTTCATCCCGGGGAAGGGGTTGAGCTTCTTCAGCGTGGGCTTCATGCCCTTGGTCGCCAGCGCCACCCCGCCCTGCGCGGCCGAGGCGAGCACGCCGGTGAGCAGCAGTGTCAGCGCCACCGGCAGCACGGTCGCGAGGAAGGCCGACAGCGCCTGGCCGAGCAGCGGGTCGACCCGCTCCACCCGGGGGTCCTCGACCACCGCGCCGACCTGCAGGAACAACCGGCCGACCTCGTCGAAGGTGTTGCCGACCATCATCGGCAGCAGGGCGCTGGCCACCGCCACCCCCGCCCAGGTGCCCAGCTCCTGGGTGCGGGGGATCTGCCCCTCCTTGCGCGCCTCCTTCAGGCGCTTGGGAGTGGGCTTCTCGGTCTTCTCACCGCCCGGTCCGTCCTTGGCCACCGGGCCTCACCCGCTCCGGAGTCCGACGACGGCGCGGGTGGCCTCCTCGAGCAGGGCGTCGAGGGCCGAGGGCAGCAGGGGGAAGGTCAGCCCCAGCAGCGCCAGGGTCAGCATGATCTTCACGGGGAAGCCGATCGCGAAGATGTTCAGCGCCGGCGCCGCCCGCGACAGCAGGGCGAGGGCGACGTCGGCCAGCAGCAGCACCGCCACCATGGGCCCGGCGATCTGCAGCGCGGCCAGGAACATCATCGAGAACGCCGTCATCACCACCTCGCCGATCGACTCGGCGGGGTAGCCGCCGGTCACCGGCAGGCCCTCGTAGGAGGTGGCGAAGCCGCGCACCAGCAGCAGGTGCCCGCCGCTGGTGAACAGCAGCGTCGTGGCCAGCAGCGAGTGCAGCTTGCCCATGACGGAGTTCATCGTCATGGCCAGCGGGTCGTAGGCCGGCTGCAGCGTGAAGCCGCCGGTGACGTCGATGAGTTCCCCGGCGAACTGCACCGCGGTGAAGAACAGCTGGACGACGAAGCCCAGCGCCGCGCCGATGGCGACCTCGGTGACGGCGGTGACCACGAGGAAGCCGGCGGTCGGCTCGGGCAGGCCGGGGGCGACGCGGTCGACCAGCGCGACCGACAGCGCCAGGGCCAGCGCGCCCTTGACCGGCGCCGGGATGGTCCGGGTGTTGAACGGCGGGGCCAGCAGGACGAACCCGGCCGCGCGGGCGGTGGCGAGCAGCAGGGCCGCGAGGGTGACCGCCGGGACCTCGAGGTCCATCCGGTCAGGTCCGCCCGAGCAGGCGCGGCAGCTGGTCGAACAGGTGCTCGGTGAAGCTGACCATCTCGGCGAGCACCCAGTTGCCGGTGACCAGCAGCGCGACGGAGACCGCGATCATCTTCGGCACGAACGACAGGGTCGGTTCCTGGATCTGGGTCGCGGCCTGGAACAGCGAGATGAGGAACCCGACCAGCAGCGCGGTGAGCAGCACGGGGGCGGCGACCTTGGCGCCCACCGTCATGGTCTCGACGGCGATCTCGGTGACGTCGGCGTCGGTCACGACGGCTCCTCGCTGGCGCTCGTCGCCATCGTGCCCGGGGGTGCTGTGCCCACGCGTGAGCTCGCGAGCTCGCTCACGAGTAACTGCCCACGAGAGCGGTGGTGATCAGCGCCCACCCGTCGACCACCACGAACAGCAGCAGCTTGAACGGCAGCGACACCACCGACGGCGGCACCATCATCATGCCCATCGCCATGAGCGCGGCGCTGACGAGCATGTCGAGCACCAGGAACGGGATGAACACGACGATCCCGATGATGAAGGCGCTCTTGAGCTCGGAGAGGACGAACGCCGGCACCAGCGTGGTCATGCTGACCGACGCCGCGTCCTCGGGCTGCTCCTCGCCGGAGAGGCCCACCATGAGCTCGAGCTCGTCGTCGCGGGTGTTGGAGAGCAGGAACTCCCGCAACGGCACGACGCCGGCGTCGTAGGCCTGCGAGACGGTGATCGTGCCGTCCATGTAGGGCTGGACGGCGACCTCGTTGACGTCGGAGAACACCGGGCCCATGACGAACAGGGTCAGGAACAGGGCGATGCCGGTGAGCACCGAGTTGGGCGGCGACTGCTGCAGGCCCAGCGCGTTGCGGGTCAGCGACAGGACGATCGCGATCTTGGTGAACGACGTCGCCAGCAGCAGCACCGACGGCGCCACCGACAGGACGGTGACCGCGAGGATCAGCGTGATCGACGTGCTGGGGCTGCCGTTGCCCACGGAGATGTCCACGCCGCCGTCGACGGCGGGGACGGTCGGCGCGGTCGGGGGCGTGGGTGCGGTCGGGGCGGCGGCGGCCGGCCCGGCCAGCAGCACGCCGGTGACGGCGCAGCCGAGCAGGGCCGCGGCGACGACGGCGGCGCGGCGCGTGCGGTCCATCAGCGGCGGACCGTCCGCTCGCGCAACTGGCCCACCAGGGTCGACCAGGCGCCGCGGTCGAGCACCGACCCGGCCACCGCACCGCCGACGCGGCCGGGCGCGGTGGGCAGGGCCGGGGGGCGCCCGGCCGCCTCGGCGCGCTCGGCGAGGGTGGCCTCGACCGCCTCGCCGTCGAGCTCGGCGAGCAGGGTGACCTGCTGCTCGGTGGCGCCGACGACGAGCACCCGGTCGGCGATGCGCAGCACGTTGACGGTGCTGGCGCGCCCCATCCGCTGGTGGGCGACGACCTCGACCAGGCCGCCGGAGGAGCCCAGGCCGCGCTTCTTCGCCAGCCGCGCGGCGAACCACAGCACGCCGCCGACGAAGGCCAGCGACAGCAGCAGCCGCACGACCATCCACGTCACGGCTGGTCCTGCCCGAGCTCGGCGGCGGCGTCGGTGACGATCTCGCTGATCCGCAGGCCGAAGTCCTCGTCGACGACGACGACCTCGCCGCGGGCGATGAGCGTGCCGTTGACCAGCAGGTCGGCCGGGGCGCTGGCGGCACGGTCGAGCTCGACGACCTCGCCCGGGTGCAACGACAGCAGCTCGCCGACGGTCATCCGGGTGCGGCCGATCTCGACGGTGACCTCCATGGCCACGTGCCGCAGCAGGTCCAGGCTGCCGCGGCGGGCGCGCGGCGCCGTCGGCAGGGTAACCTGCAGCGCGAGCGTCGCGACGTGCTCGGCGCCGGCGGCCAGCGGCACCGCCACCAGCATGCCCTTGTCGCGCAGCCCGTCGAGGGCGGTGACCGGGTCCTCCGTGCGCTCGCTGTCGACGCGGACCCGGCCGAGGGTGGCCGCGGCCGCCTCCAGCGCGGGGCGCAGCGCGGTGGCGACGTCCATCGGGCCGACGGGGGAGTTGTCCAGGGCCTCGACGACCTCGGCGGAGAGCACCAGGACGACGTCGCCGGTGACCTCCCCGGACAGCCGGGCGCTGACCGCGGCGGCCGCGGCCGGCGGGACGGGGACGGCGTCGGGGTCGGTGACCGCGGCGCCGGCGACGAGCTCGGCGCCGGCCGGGACGAGGGCGCCCGCCGCGCGCGCGGCGGCCACCACGACGCTGGTGATGGCCTCGGAGGCCTGGGAGTGGTCGAGCGTGGCGGTCATGCGAGGTCCTTCGGGGCCGACGGGGCGGGGACGATGGCGGCGGCCAGCCGGCGCCGGTGGTTGCTGGCGATGGCGTGGGCGAACACGGCGTCGTTGGTGGTGACCTCCAGCGGCGCGTCGCGCGGGTGGCGCAGCAGCAGCACGTCGCCGACGGTGAGCGACAGCAGGTCCTCCGAGGACACCTCGAGCGGGGAGAACCGCACGCTGACGTCGACCGGGACCAGCTCCAGCCGCTCGGCGAGCAGTTCGGCGGCCCGCTGCCGCTTGCGCTGCGCGGACTCCGACAGCTGCGGCGAGGCGGCGTTGTCCAGCGCCTGGTGGAACGAGGAGAACGGCAGCACCAGCGCGGCCGCGCCCTCGCGGCTGCCGATCGAGAGCGTGTAGCGGGCCACCATGACGGTGTCCGAGCCCGCCGCGGCCTGCGCCAGGGCGGGGTTGTACTCGATCCCGTCGATCTCCGGCTGCACGTCGCTGACGTGCTGGAAGGCGGCGGCGAACTCCTGCAGCAGCCGGGTCAGCAGGGAGTGGGTGATGGTGGTCTCCATCGCCGTCATCGGCCGCTCGGGCTGGTGGGCGGCACCGGAGCCGCCGAGCATGTGGTCGACGGCGGCCATGGCGATGTCGAGCGGGTAGGCCAGCAGGCCCTTGCCGGCCAGCGGGTCCATGCTGAACGTCGTCAGGAACGAGGGGTCGGGCAGCGTCGCGACGAAGTCGTCGTAGGAGTGCTGCTCAATGCCCAGCAGCTCCATGCGGGCGCCGGTGCGCAGCATCGTGGTGAGGACCGTCGTCGCCTGGCGGGCGAAGGCCTCCTGGGCGATCTGCAGCACCCGCACGTGCTCGCGGGAGAGCTTCGTCGGGCGGCGGAAGTCGTAGGTGCGGGGCGCACCGCGCCGGCTGCGGCCGCCCACGGCCGGCGACTGCGGCCCGTGCCCGGCGGGCACGGTCGCGTTCTCGGGGCGGGTCACGGCCTCCTCATCGGCGGGCCCCGAACGCGAACTGACCGGCGGCGCCCCGCGCCGCCGGTCAGCCGGGGAGGGTGTGACGGGTGGTGCGTCAGGAGGTCACTGGGTGTCCGACGGGGAGCGAGGGTGTGCGCCGGAGCCGGGTTCCCGAGCTCGGGACGCGGCGCGGGCGCACACCCTCGGCCGGGCTACTGGGTGACGTACTCGGTGAAGTAGATGCCCATGACCATCGGCACCTCGTGCTCGGTGTAGGCCTCGACGATCTTCTGCTCCAGCGCCTCCTTGAGCGCCTCGCGGGCCCCGGTGACGTCGGCCGGCTGGGCCTGCGAGTAGGTGGAGATGACCAGGTCGAGGGCCTTGGAGCCGTCGACGCCGCCACCGCCGTGGCCACCGGAGGCGGCGTCCTCCGTCGTCTGCAGGCTGATGCCGATCTTGAGGTAGCCGCCGCCGGCCAGGTTGACCGTCACCGGCTCGAGCGCGACCACCTCGCCGGCCACCGGCTCCTCGGCCTCGGCCTCCCCGGTGAAGAGGAAGAAGTAGGCGGCGGCCCCGAGGGCGACCAGCAGCACGACGAGCACCAGCAGCAGCTTCCTGCGGCCGCCGCCCTTGGGCTCCTCGCCCTCGGCGGGAGCCTCCTCGTTCTTCTTGGCCTTGGTCGTCGAGCTCACTGGGGGATGCCTTCCTGTGCGGGTGCCTGTGCGGGTGCCTGTGCGGGTGCGTCGAGGCCGGGCAGCAGCTCGCGCGCCTCGGCGGAGGCGTCGGACAGCACGACGACGTCGACGCGGCGGTTGAGGGACAGTGCGTCGGGGTCGGAGGCGGGCACCATCGGCCGCGTGTCGGAGTAGCCGGTGCCCTGCAGCCGCTCCTGGGGGACCCCGGAGGCGGCGAGGAAGCGGACCACCGTGGTGGCGCGGTAGGCCGACAGCTCCCAGTTCGACGGCCACGGCCCGCCGCGGGTGACCGGCAGGGAGTTGGCGTGCCCCTCGACGGCGAGCTGGTTGGGCACGCCGGCCAGCGCGGGGGCGACGGCGCCGAGGACGGCGCGGCCGGTGGGCTGCAGGTCGGCCTCCTCGGGGCCGAACAGCACCGGGTCGGACACGATGTGCACGACCAGGCCGCGCTCGTCGATCTCGTAGCGCGCCGTGCCGGCCTGGCCGGCGGCGGCGAGCGCAGCGTCGATCGCGGCGCGCACGGCGGCGAGCTCGTCGTACTCCGCCCGCGCCTCGGCGGCGACCCGCTGGGCCTCCTGCCGGGCGGCCTCGGCGGCCGCGGCGTCGACGGAGTCCTGCGCCGCCGGGGCCGGCGGGATCTGGACGTCGACGGCGGCGTCGAGGGAGTCGAGGACGGAGGCCTCGGGGTTGCCCGCCGACCCCTGCAGGGCGGTGACCGGGGCGCCGAATGCCTGCGAGAGCCCGCTGGCCAGCGCGGCGAACTTCTCCTTGTCCACCTGGCTCATCGCGAAGAGGACCACGAAGAGGACGAGCAGCAGCGTCATCATGTCGGCGTAGGACACCAGCCACCGCTCGTGGTTCTCGTGCTCCTCCTCCTCGTGCTTCCTCCCCCGCCTCCGGCCGCCGTGGCCGCCACTCACGCGGCCTCCTTGGCGACCTCACTGGGCGGGATGAGGGAGGTGAGCTTGAGCCGGACGGCGCGCGGGCTGGTGCCGGCCTGGATCTCGGCGATGCCCTCGACCAGCAGCTCCATCTGCGCGGCCTGCAGCTCGCTGACCCGCAGGATCTTGGCGCCCATGGGGAGGAACCAGAAGTTGGCGGCCATGACGCCCCACAGCGTGGCGACGAACGCCGAGGCGATCATCGGCCCGAGCGCCTCGGGGTTGCTGAGGTTCCCCATGACGTTCATCAGGCCGACGATGCAGCCGACGATGCCGATGGTCGGCGCGTAGCCGCCCATCGCGTTCATGAACTTGGCGGCGACCTTGTCCTCCGCCTTCTTGGCGGCGATCTCGCTCTCGAGGACCGCGCGCAGCTCCTCGGGGTCGGTGCCGTCGATGCCCATCTGCAGGCCGCGCTTGAGGAACGGGTCCTCGATCGCCTTCACCTGCGCCTCGAGCGCGAGCAGGCCCTCCTTGCGCGCCTTCTCCGCGAGGGCCACCAGGACCTTGATCTGGTCGGCGGCGGGCGGCACCTTGGCCGGCACCACCGCGAGCTTGAACCAGGCGGGCAGCTTCTTGAGGTCGTCGAGCGTCTGGCTGGACATCGCCGCGCCGAAGGTCGCGACGATCACCAGGACGATCGCGGGGAGGAACAGCAGCGTCGTCGGGTCCGAGCCCTCCAGGACCATGAAGGCCAGGAGGGCGACCATCGAGACGACGAACCCGACGAGGGTGGCGGGGTCCACGGATCAGCGCTCCTCGCGGGCCGGGAAGGGGACGACGGAGGCCGTCGTGGTGTCGTCGGCGGCGGTGGGGCCGCTGGTGGCGCGGTAGGTGCCGCGGTCCATCGCGTAGGCGGTGGCGAGGATGCTCGCCCGGTACTCGCGGATCTCGTCGAGCACCTCGTCGACGCCCTCGCTGACGACGTAGCGGGTGCCGTCGACCAGGGAGATCACGGTGTCGGGGTGGCCCTCCACGCGCTCGATGAGGTCGGGGTTGAGCGCGAAGTGCTCCCCGTTCAGGCGCGTCACACGGATCACGGGTCGGTCCTTCTGCTCGTGCGGAGAGGGGAAGCGGCTGCAGGGACCATCGGTCCCGCGCCGGGACTGCTTGAGCCGAACACGGCCCGCCGCACCACCCCGGCGGGTGACGCGGCACCGCCGTCCCACTCGCCCCGGGAGTGCCACGGGGCGCGGCCCGGCACCCCGGGGAACGGGTGCCGGGCCGCGAGTCGGTGACGTGCTGGAACGGCCCG
This sequence comes from Geodermatophilus sp. SYSU D00766, assembly GCF_054049915.1. Classification (NCBI taxonomy): domain Bacteria; kingdom Bacillati; phylum Actinomycetota; class Actinomycetes; order Geodermatophilales; family Geodermatophilaceae; genus Geodermatophilus; species Geodermatophilus sp. SYSU D00766. The sequence goes on along the minus strand of NZ_JBJGYI010000004.1, from coordinate 24,410 downwards.
CTCGCAGGGGCCCGCGCCGAGCGTGGTGACGTGCTGGAACGGCCCGCTCGCAGGGGCCCGCGCCGAGCGGAGCGAGGCGTGGGGGGCGAGCGGGTCCTTGATCAGCGCTTGAGGTTGACCAGGTCCTGCAGCACCTCGTCGGAGCTGGTGATGACGCGGCTGTTGGCCTGGAACCCGCGCTGGGCGACGATCAGGCCGGTGAACTCCTCGGCCAGGTCGACGTTGCTCATCTCCAGCGCGCCGGCCGTCAGCGAGCCGCGGCCGCCGGTGCCGGCCTCGCCGATGACGGGCTGGCCGGAGTTGTCGCCCACCCGGTAGCTGGTGTTGCCGGCCTTCGACAGGCCGCCGGGGTTGGCGAAGGTGGCCAGGGCGAGCTTGCCGATCGGCTCGCGCAGGCTGTTGGAGTAGACGCCCATGATCGTGCCGTCGCCGCTGAGCGAGATCGACTGCAGCGTGCCCATGGCGTTGCCGTCGACACCGCTCGGGGTGAGCGCGGTCTTGCCGCCGAACTCGGTCATCCCCGACAGGTCGATCGCGATGCCGCCGGGCCAGTTGGCGCCGGTGACCCCGAGCTCGAAGCTGGTGTCGCCGGTGGCCAGGCCGGTGGAGGCGCTGAAGCCCAGCGTCTGGGCGGTGCCGATGGCGGTGCCGTTCTCCGAGGCGGCCACCGACCAGCGGTTGGCGGCGGTCTTGGTGAAGGTCAGCGCGATCTGGTGGGCGGTGCCCAGCGAGTCGTAGGCGGTGACCTGCGTCTGCACGGCCGTGGCCTCGACGACCGGCGGCCCGGCCGAGGCGACGACCGCCGACGTCGACAGGTTGCCGCTGACCGTGCCCGTGCGGGTCGGGGTGGGCGGCATGACCTGGCCGAAGGGGATGGTCAGCGGGCCGAGGGCGCCGTTGGTGTCGACCCGCCCGCCCTGGGCCATCCAGCCCTGCAGCTGGGCGCCGTCGGGGGTGACGAGGTTGCCGGCGCCGTCGTAGTCGAAGGACCCGGCGCGGGTGTAGAGGTTCTCGTTGCCGGCCCGGGTCACGAAGAAGCCGTCGCCGCTGATCATGAAGTCGGTGGAGCGGCCGGTGTTCTGCGTCGAGCCCTGGCCGAAGTTGGTGGTGATGCCGGCGACCTTGACGCCGAGGCCGACCTGCGCCGGGTTGGTGCCGCCGGCCTGGTCGGTGGGCGCCGAGCCGTTGCGGACGACCTGGGACAGGGTGTCCTCGAAGACGGTCTGGGAGCTCTTGTAGCCGACGGTGTTGACGTTGGCGATGTTGTTGCCGGTCACGTCGAGCTTGGTCTGGTGGGCACGCAGGCCGGAGATGGCCGAGAACATCGAGCGCAGCACGGGGAGGGTCCTCTCGGGAGGGGAGCGGGGGTCAGGCGCCGGTCTGGGCCGGCAGGGAGATCTCGGTCAGGCGGCCGAGGGGGACCTCCTGGCCCCCGACGACGGCCAGCGGCTCGTCGTCGCCGAAGCGGACCGAGGACACCGTCCCGGTCTGCGTCGTGCCGTCCTCCGCGGTCCAGCTGACCGCGTGGCCGACCAGGGCACCGGCCGACAGCGACCGCTGCAGGGACAGCAGCGCGGCGTTCTGCGAGACGATCTCGTCGAGCTTCTCCACCTGGGTGAAGGTCGCCGTCTGCGACATGAACTCGGTCGTGCTCGTGGGGTTGCCCGGGTCCTGGTACTTCATCTGCGCGACCAGGAGCTGCAGGAAGGTGTCCTTGCCCATCTGGTCGGCGCGGTCCACCGAGCTGGTGGCGGTCTGGGGAACGGCGGGGGAGGTGCTGCCCACGCCGCCCACGGGTCCGGTCATCGTCGGCTCCTCTCAGGCCCGTACGTCGAGGGCGCTCGACGCGGGGTGGGTCGCGGCGGCAGCCGGTCGGCTCCCGTCGGGGTCGGTGCGCAGCCACGGGCGGCCGCGGTCGTCGGCGGGGCCGCGGCCCGGACCGTGGCCCTGGCCCCGGCCGTGCTCCTCCGACTGCTGGCGGGACTGCTGCCAGCCGGACTGCGCCTGTGACGAACCCGAGCCGGCCTGCTCGCGGTCGACCTGCAGCCGCGAGCAGGTCAGCCCGGCGGACTCCAGGTCGCGGCGCAGGTCGGGCAGGGCGTCGAGCAGCGCGGCGCGGCCGGCGTCGGACACCCCGCGCAGGCTCAGGTCGAGCGTGCCGGCGTGCACGGTGACCCGGACCTCGACCTGGCCGAGGGTCTCCGGGGTGAGCACCAGGGTCATCGTGTGCGTGCCGTCGGGCCCGGAGGCCAGCGTGGCGACGGCGGGCGCGACCTGCGCGGCGACCGGCGGCTGCGGGACGTCGGCCCGCGGCGCGGCGGCCGCGACCGGCACCGCCGCGGCGGGGGCCGGTGCGGGGAGCGGGGCGGCGGCCGGCGCGGTGCCGGCCGGTGCCGCCTCGGGGGCCGCGGGCTCGTGTCGCGCGGGGGCGTCGGCCGGTCCCGGCCGCGGCGCCGGCTCGGCGAGGACGGGCACCACGGCGGGAGGCGACGGCTCGACCGGGGCCGGGTCGGCGGCCGGCACGACCACGAGCCCGGCGGGCAGCCCGGCGGCGGCGGGATCCGGAGCGGGGGCGGCGGCCTGGGCGGCGGCCGGGGGAGCGGTCGCGGGGACGGTGCCGTCCGGCGCGACGGCGGCCGGCAGCGGGGTGCCCGCGGGGGAGGCGGGGACCGCGCCGGTGGGCAGGCCGGCGGCGACGCCGGGGACGGCGACCGTGCCGTCGGTGACCCCGCCGGACGCGGCGGCGGCACCGGGAGCGGCGGGGACGGCGGGCGTGTCCTCGGCCGGGGTGCCGGCGGCGGTCGCGGGCGGCACCCCGGTCCCCAGGGCGAGGGCCAGCGCCCACCCGGCGGGCAGGGCCCCGGCCGCGGCGGGGGCGGCGGGCGCCGTCGCGGCGGCGTCCTCACCGGCGGGGACGGCGGCGGCGTCGTCCTCGGGGGGCGCGGCCTCGCCGTCGCGGCCGAGCGCGCGGCCGGGCGGGTCGCCGTCGCGGCCGAGCGCCCGGCCGGGACGGTCGGCGTCGCGGCCCACGGCCCGGCCGGGACGGTCGCCGGCACGGCCGCGGTCGGCCACGGCGCCGTCGAGGGCGGACGCGAACTCCGCCGACGGGCCGGACGGCTCGGTCGACGGCGCCGCGGACGGCGCCGCGGGGAGGACGGCGGGCAGGGCGGGTGCTGTCACGAGTAGGCCTCCGCGGCGCTGGTGACCTTGCGGACGTAGGACTGGGTCTCGGCGTACGGCGGGACGCCGCCGGCGCGGGCCACCGCACCCGGCCCGGCGTTGTAGGCGGCCAGGGCGAGGTCGGTGGAGCCGAAGCGGTCGGTGAGCTGGCGCAGGTAGCGGGCCGCGCCGTCGACCGCCGAGGCCGGGTCCGACGCGTCCACGCCGAGACCGGCCGCGGTGGCCGGCATGAACTGCATGAGCCCGGTGGCGCCGGCGGGGGAGACGGCGGCGGAGTCGAAGCCGGACTCCACCTGCGCCACGGCGGCCAGCAGCGCCGGGGCGACGCCGTGGCGGGCGCCGGCGGCGGTGAACAGGTCGGCGTAGGGGACCCCGGCCAGGCCGGCACCGCCGGTGGCCGCGGGCGCGGGGGCCGCGGCGGGCAGCACGCGGCGGATGACCGACGGGGTGCCGACGTCCTGCACCCGGACGACGTCGCCCTCCTGCGGCGCGGCGACCATCTTCCCGTCGCCGACGTAGATGCCGACGTGGTCGATGCCGGGGCGCGACGGCGAGTTGTCGAAGAACACCAGGTCGCCGGGGCGGGCCTCGGCCAGGCTCGCGACCGGGGTGCCGGCGGTGGCCTGCTGGGAGCTGGTGCGCGGCAGGTCGATGCCGACGTCGGCGAAGACGCGCTGCACCAGGCCCGAGCAGTCCAGGCCCACCGACGGGTCGGTGCCGCCCCACGCGTAGGGGACGCCGAGGTAGCGCTGCGCGGCGGCCACCACCTGCCCCTCGCGGCCGCTGCCGGCGGCCGGGGGCGTCCCGGTCGCCGCGGCCGGGGCCGTGCCGGTGAGCCCGGCGGTGGCCGCGGCGCTCGCCCACGCCGCGGACGCCGACGTCGACGTCGACGTCGACGTCGACGTCGACGACGCCGAGGCCAGGGTGAGGATCCGGTTCTGGATCTCGGCGATGCGGCCGTGCACCGCGGTCAGGCCCTCCACGGCTCCTCCTCCCCGTCGTCGGTGGCCCGCACCGCGTGCCGGCGCGTGACCAGGTCGTCGACCGCGCGCTCCTCGGCGGTCAGCTCGGCGGCCCGCAGCGCGAGGAGGTGCCGCTCGCGCAGCTTCTCCAGCGCCCGGGTCTCCTGGGCGGCGGCGGTCCACCGCTGGCGCAGCAGGTCCGCCTGCTCGGCCGAGGCCTGCGCCGTCGACCGTGCGGCTGCTACATCGGCAGCCGCGGCCGCCGATGCGACCATCGCGGCGAGGAAGACGGGCGCGGGGGACGACGCGGGCGGCACCCGGCCGGCGAGCGCGGCGGCCATCTCCTCGGCGCGGCCGGCGGCGTCGCGGGCGGCGGCCTCGGCCTCGGCCGCCGCCCGCTGGGCGGCCTCCTCGGCGGCGGCGCGCACCCGCAGCACGGGCTCGAGGCGGAAGGTCGCGCGCTTGCCCACGTCAGCCCGCGGTCACGAGCCGGTGCAGCATCGCCCAGGCGTCGTCGGGGGCGGTGCTGTCCTCCAGCGACTGGCGCAGGAAGGCGTCGATGGCGGGGGAGAGCAGGCGGGCCCGGTCGACCAGGGGGTCGCTGCCGGCCTGGTAGGCGCCGATCTCGACGAGCTCCTTGACGTCGCGCAGCGCGCCCATGAGCCGACGCATCTCGCGGGCGTCGGCCATCCGCGCCGGGGCGGTGACCGCGCCGGCGACGCGGGAGATCGACTCCAGCACGTCGACGGCGGGGAAGTGGCCGGCGGTCGCCAGCCGGCGGGTGAGCACCACGTGCCCGTCGAGGATGGAGCGGGCGGTGTCGGCGATCGGCTCGTTGTGGTCGTCGCCCTCGACGAGCACGGTGTAGAGCCCGGTGATCGACCCGGTGGAGCCGGGGCCGGCCTTCTCCAGCAGCCGCGGCATCATCGCGAACACGCTCGGCGGGTAGCCGCGGGTGGCCGGCGGCTCCCCGGCGGACAGGCCCACCTCGCGCTGGGCCATCGCGGTGCGGGTGATGGAGTCCATGAGCAGCAGCACGTCGCGGCCCTGGTCGCGGAAGCCCTCGGCGATGCGGGTGGCCACGAACGCGGCCTTGAGCCGCACCAGTGGCGGCTCGTCGGAGGTGGCGACGACGACGACGGTGCGCGCCATCCCCTCCGCGCCGAGGTTCTCCTCCAGGAACTCCTTGACCTCCCGGCCGCGCTCGCCGATCAGCCCGATGACCCGGACGTCGGCCTCGGTGCCGCGGGTGATCTGCGCGAGCAGCGTGGACTTGCCGACGCCGGAGCCGGCGAAGATGCCCAGCCGCTGGCCCTTGCCGACCGGCACCAGGGTGTCCAGCGCGCGGACGCCGACCGGCAGCGGCTCCTCCACCCGGCGGCGGGAGAGCGCGTGCGGGGTCTCGCTGGCCAGGTCCACCCAGTCGACCCCGGCGCCGAGCGGGCCGTGCCCGTCGACCGGCCGGCCGAGCCCGTCGAGCACCCGGCCCAGCAGCGCCCCGCCGACCGGCACCTGCAGCGGCATGCCGGTGGCGCGCACCGGCGCGCCGGCGTGCACGCCCGAGATCTCGCCCAGCGGCATGCAGGTCAGCCGGTCGCGGGAGACGGCGACGACCTCGGCGAGCAGACCCGTGCCCACCTCGACGAGGTCACCGACGGCGGCGGCGACGCCCTCGACGGTGAGGGTGAGCCCCATGGCGCCGACGACGGAGCCGGTCAGCTGCGGGCGGGCGGCCAGCCGGGCCCGGGACAGGACGGCGGCGGCGCTCACGCCGACAGCACCGCCCGCACCCGCGCCAGCGCCATCGACAGCTGCGCGTCGACCCGGCGCGGGCCGCACTCGGCGATCGCCCCGGCCCGCTCGACGGCGTCGTCACCGACCACCGTGACCGTGGGGGGCAGCGCGGCCAGGGCGTGCGGCGGGACCTCGGCGAGGTCGTCGGGGTGCAGCCGGACGACCGCGGGGGCGTCGGTGGGGACGAGGGTCAGCGCGCGGCGCACGGCGTCGAGGCCGGCGGTGGTCGACGCCGACAGCTCGCGGCCGAGCAGCTCCTCGACCAGGCCCAGGGCGCCGTCGAGCACGGTGTCGCGGACGTCGTCGGCGGTGGGCACGGCCGCGGCCTCCAGGGCGGCGGCCGCGGCGCCGAGGGCCGCGGCCGCCGAGGCCGTGCGGCGCTCCCAGCGGGCCTGCACCTCGGCGAGCCGCGCGGCCGCGGCGGCCTCGGCCTCGGCGACGACCTGCCCGGCGGCGGCCACGCCCTCGGCGTGCCCGGCGGCGAAGCCCTCCCGGCGGGCGAACTCGCGCAGCCGGGTCAGCTCCTCGGCGTAGACGTCGCCCAGGCGCAGCACGCCGCGGCCGTTGGGCACCGGGACGTCGGCGGCGCGGCGGCTCGCCGTCCGCCGCTCGACGGTGACCTCGGGGGCGGAGGCGACCACCGGCGAGGGGCCGGCCGGTGCCGGCGCGGGGGCCGGCCGCGGTGCCGGGGGCACGGTCGTCCCGGCGACCTGCCGGTAGGGGGCCGCGGCGCTGGCCGAGGCCCCGCGCAGCAGGACCGATCGGCGGCCGTCAGGAGACGAACTCATCGTCCCCACCGCGGGAGATGGTCAGCACGCCCTGCTCCTCGAGCGTGCGGATGACCGCGACGATCTTGCCCTGCGACTCCTCGACGGTGCGGGCGCGGACCGGGCCGAGCAGCTCGATCTCCTCGGCGAGGTTCTCCGCGGCGCGCTCGGAGAGGTTCCGCACCACCTTGTCGCGGACGTCGGGGCGCACGCCCTTGAGCGCGGTGGCCAGGTCGCTGGAGGCGACCTCGCGCAGCACCAGCTGCATGGAGCGGTCGTCGATCGTGACGATGTCCTCGAAGACGAACATCTGCGCGCGCACCTGCTCGGCCAGCTCCGGGTCGGAGGAGTCCAGCCACTCGAGGATGGAGCGCTCGGTGGGTCGCGGCGAGCGGTTGATGATCTCGACGAGGGTCTCGACGCCGCCGACGGTGGACATGTCCTGGTGGGCCAGCAGCGACCCCATGCGCCGGCTGAGCTCCTCCTCGACCAGCCGCACCATCTCCGGGGAGGTGCGGTCCATCGTCGCGATCCGGTGGGCGACCTCGGCCTGCTGCTCGGGGCTGAAGCCGGAGAGCACCTCGGCGGACTGCCCGGCCGACAGGTGGGCCAGCACCAGCGCGATGACCTGCGGGTGCTCGTCCTTGAGGAAGGTGACCAGCTGGCGGACGTCGGCGTTGCGCAGCGAGGCGAAGGGCACCTCGGTGTAGACGACGTTGAGCCGGGCGAGGATGCCCTCGGCCTTGTCCTCGCCGAGGCCCGCGGCGAGGATCTCGCGGGCGAAGTCGACGCCGCCGCGGCCCACGAAGCGCTGGGCGGCCATCATCGTGTGGAACTCCGACAGGACGCCGTCGACGTCCTCGGGCTCCACCGTGCCGAGCTTCATGATCTCGCGGGTGAGGGCCTCGACCTCGCGGGCGTTGAGCTTGGACAGCAGCAGCCCGGCCTCCTCCTTGCTCATCTGGGCGAGGAAGACGGCGGCCTTGCGCAGGCCCGGCATCTCCGGGCGCGGCGGCGCCGGCGGCAGGGCGGGCAGGTTGGTCCCGCCCGCGCCGACCAGCTGCTCGACCGATGCCAGCGTCATCGGACGTCACTCAGCCAGCCGCGCAGCATCTGCGCCACCTCGTCGGGACGTTCGCTGACCATCGAGGCGATCTCCCCTCGGACGCGCTGGCGCTCGGCGGCCTCCAGCTCCAGTGCACGGGTGTCCAGCACGGCGGTGTCGTCGCGGGAGCTGGCCACCCGCAGCCGCTCCAGCTCGGCCATCAGGCCGTCGTCGATCTCGTAGGGCTCGTCGTCCTCGTCCTCCTCGTCGTCGCCGCGGCGGCGCGAGCGCAGCCACACGACCAGGACGAGGAGCGCGATGCCGAGGGCGATGCCGCCGGTCCGGATGAGCGACCACATCTGGGCCTGCTGCTCGGCCTCGCGGGCCTCGGCCATGGCGGCGGCGGCCTCGTCGGCGGCCTTCGTGTCGAAGGCCAGCGAGGCGACGCTGATGTCGTCGCCGCGGGCCTCGTCGAGGCCCACCGCGTTGCTCACCAGGTCCTGCACCTGCGCCTGGTTGAGCCCGCCGGCCACGGTGTCGTCCATGACGACGGCGACGGTGAGCCGCTTGACCTCGCCGGGCGCGGTCACGGTGTTGGTGACCGTCTGGTCGACGGCGTTGTTCGACGTCGAGGACTCCGTCGAGTACTCGGCCTGCCCGCCGCCGGTGCCGTTCGCGGCGTCGGCGGTGTTCTCCGGGCCCAGCACGCCGCCCACGGCGGTGCCGTCCCCGGTGTAGGTCTCCGTCGAGCTCTGCTGGGACACCGGCGGGGTGCCGTCGGTGTAGCCGTAGGTGGTCGCGGTGCTGTCGCGCTGGGACATGTCGAGGTCGGCGCGCACCGAGACCTCCGCGTGCCCGGGGCCGAGCACCCGGTCGAGGATGGCCTGCGCGTTGGCGGCCAGCCGGGTCTCGTAGTCCGACTCCATCTGCGAGCGGGCGTCGCCGGCGGCCGAGGTGAGCCCCGTCCCGGCGGCCGAGAGCAGCTGCCCGGAGGAGTCGCTGACGGTGACCTGCTCGGGCTCCATCCCCTCGATGCTCGAGGAGACCAGGTTGGTGATCGAGGCGACCTGCTCACCGGTCAGCTGGGTGCCGCGCTCGACGTCGAGGAGCACCGAGGCGGTCGGCTCGGCCTCGTCGGAGGCGAACACCTCCTCCTCGGGCAGCGCCACGTGCACGACCGCCTGCGAGACGCCGTCGAGCGCCTCGAGGGTGTTGGCGAGCTCGCCCTCGATGGCGCGCTGGTACTGCACCTGCTGCTGGAACTCGCTGGTGGTGATGCCCTGCTCGTCGAGCAGCGCGTACCCGGTCTCCGAGCCCGCGGGCAGGCCCTTGCCGCTCATCTGCAGCCGCAGGTCGTAGACGGCGTCGTTGGCGACCAGGATCGTCTGGCCGCCGTCGGCGAGCTCGTAGGCGACGCCGCCGGCGTTGAGCTCCTCGACGATCGCCGAGGCGTCGGTCGAGGCGAGGTTGGAGAACAGCGGCGCCATGGTCGGCGTCGTGACCCAGCGGTAGAAGACGAAGCCGCCGAGGGCCAGCCCGGCGACCAGCAGGCCGATGACGACCTTCTGGCCCAGGCTGATCGTGGCCAGGGTGCCGCGCACCTTCGCCAGCGGGCCCGCCAGTGCGGGAGGCATCAGACCGGCATCCTCATGATCTCGGTGAAGGCCTCGACGGCCTTGTTCTTCAGGGTCACGACCATCTCGGTGGCCACGGAGGACTCCTGGGCCGCGATCATGTAGTCGTGCACGTCACGCAGGTCGCCGGTGGCGGCCTGCACGGCCAGGTCGTCCCGGGTCGACTGCAGCGCCCCGAGCTGCTCGAGCGCCCCGGTGAGCGCCGCGGCGAAGCCCTCGCCGGAGGCCGGGGCCGCCGGCTGGGCGGCCTGGGCGGCCTCGGTGGCCTGGAGGGGGCCGACGGTCGGGACGGTGGGCAGCGAGATGCCGCCGATGGGGGAGGTCACGCTTCCTCCTCGCTGGCGCTCGTCGAGCGCACGCCCTGAGGTGCTCTGTCTTCTCGTGTTCTCGCGAGCTCGAACACCGATCAGCCCTTCCCGAGCTGCAGGGCGGCCTGGTAGGCGGAGGTCGCCCGCTCCAGGGACGCCAGGTTCGCCTGGTAGCCGCGCTGGGCCATGATCAGCTGGGTCATCTGGTCGCCGAGGTCGATGTCGGGGTAGCGCACGTAGCCCTCGGCGTCGGCCAGCGGGTGGTCGGGCTCATACACCAGCCGGCCCTCGCCGCTGCCGAACTCCGCGCCGGCGATGCGCACGCCGCCCTCGCCGGAGCCGTAGTCGACGGCCTGCGCGACGACCATGCGCTCGCGGAACGCCTCGCCGTCGGTGGAGCTGACGGTGTTGACGTTGGCGATGTTGTCCGAGACGGCGTCCATCCAGCGGCGGTGGACCGACAGGCCGGACCCGGAGATGTCGATGCTGTCGAACACGTCACGCCGTCCTGAGGGCCGTGCGCAGACCGCTGTACTTGCCGTCGAGCGCGGTCAGCGCGAGCTGGTAGCGCAGGCCGGTCTCGGTGGCGATGACCGTCTCGCTGTCGAGGTTCACGTTGTTGCCGTCCGTCCGCGTGGGCTCCAGCGAGCGGGCGATCGCGCCACCGGAGACCGTCGGCGTCCGGCCCTGGCGCAGCTCGGCGCGCAGCGAGGACTCGAAGTCGGTCCGGCCGGCGAGGAAGCCCGGCGTCTGGACGTTGGCGATGTTGTCCGCCGTCACGCGCTGGCGCTGGGCCAGGCCACTCAGCGCCGCGTGCAGCGTCGCCGTCGTGACGTCGCCGATCATCGGGCGGAGCGCCGGTGGGCAGGACGGCAGGACACGGGGTGCCTCCGGGTACGTCGGGGACCCCCGCGCGCGAGCGCGAGGGAGGGGCCGCCGATCCGTGGCGAGAGTGGTGCTGTCCGTGCAGGGCCGTCATCGGCATCGCCTCGTCAGACCTTGACCACGATCCGTGACGGAGGTGACCGGTGTGACGGGCGGCGCGATCGAGGGGGACGAGCCGGGGGGAGTCCCCCCGTGCCCCACGAGGTGCCTCCGTCGTGCAGATGGCACTCCTGGGGGCGGGACGACGACGGCCGGGCCCGCCGTGAGGCGGACCCGGCCGGGTCGGGAGCTGTGCAGATGTGCCAGGAGCGGTCAGAGCGCCCTGTCGACGAACGCCGCGACGGGGCGGGGGCGGTAGGCCATGCGGGCGGCGACGTCGCGCTGCCGCTGGGACTGGGTGATCCGCTCGACGAGCTCCTCGGCGACGGCGAGCTGGTGCTGCAGCAGCCGCGCGGCCCGTTCGCGCAGGTCCGGCGGGAGCGGCCCGAGCATCGTGGGCGGCGTCCAGTCCTCCATGCGCCGGCCCCAGGCGGCGATCTCGTCGGCGCGGTCACCGCGGATCGAGCGCTCGGCGTCGAGGACCTCGACCTCCATCTCCTCGAGGGCGGCGGCCCACTCGGCCCGCCGCTGCTCCTCGGAGGAGCGCGGCGCGCTCATGCGGTGCTCGCCGCCATGCTCGCTGCGGCCTGGCGCCACGCGTCGCGCAGCGGTTCGACGACCTGGAGGCAGGACCGCACGCGGCTCCGGTCAGCCCGCACGTTGGCCTGGACCATCTCGGTGAGCAGCCAGCTGTAGAGCGCCGCAAGGCGGGGGCCGCCCTCCCAGGCGTCGACCCGCAGGCTCGACTGCAGCTCCAGGACGATGTCCTGGGCGTGCTGCAGCTGGGCGCCGGCGGCCTGCCGGTCGCCGTCCCCCAGCGCGGTCAGCGCACGCTCCAGGTCCAGGGCGAGCCGGTCGTAGAGCATGACCAGCAGGCGCTGGGGGGAGGCCGTCGTGACGGCGTCGCCGACGTAACGGGCGCGGAGGGAAGCGGCACTCATCGGGCTGTCTCCTGGGGAAGAGGGGTCAGGGGGAGTGTCGGCCGGGCAGCTGGTCAGCTTGAGCTGGGGAGCGAGGCGATCTGGCCGGCCAGCCAGTTCGACTGGTTCTTCATGGCGCTCAGCGCGGTCTCCATCGCGGTGAACTGGCGGGTCAGCGTCTGCTTGCGCTGGGCGAGGCGGAGGTCCCAGGCGTCGATGCGGGTCTGGATGTCCTTGGCCAGCGCATCGCGGCCCTTCGCGAGCATGGTGAGCGTGCCGGTGGTCGTGTCGGTCGCCTTCTGCGCGAGCTCCAGCACCCGGTCCGCGACGCCGGGGACGGCGGCCGCGGTGCCGGCGGCGGGCGAGCCGTCGACGATCCTGCGGGCGAGGCCGGGGTCGGCCTTCAGCGCCGCCACGAACCGCTCCTGGTCGAAGGTGACCGTGCCGTCCCTGTTCAGCTGGATGCCTGCGCGGTTGGGGGAGCCGTCGCCGCCGACGGCGTAGGAGACGGCCGAGCGCAGGCTGCTGGCCAGCGCCGACAGACCCGAGTCGCCCTTGAGCACGGCCGTGGCACCGCCGTCGGCGGCCGTGTAGGTCTTGATGCCGCTCAGCGCGTTGTTCACGGCGTCGACCAGGGCCTTGACCTTGCCGGCCACGGCCTGCGGGTCGGCGGCGACGTCGACGGTCACGGCCGCGTCCTTGTCCGCCTTGCTCACCGTGATCGAGGTGCCCGGGATCAGGTCGGTGAAGGTGTTGGTGGTCGACGTGACATCGAACCCGTCGGTCGCCCCTCCGATGTGCAGGACGGCGTTCTGGCCCTTGGTGAGGTCGACGAAGGCCGGCCCCCCGCTGAGGGAGAAGCTGCCGGCGGCCCCGGAGCTCTTCGTGGTGACCTGGAGGCGGTACTCGCCCGGGCCGGTCTGCAGGACCGTGGCGGTCAGCCCGAGCTCGGGCTTCTTGTTGATCGCGGCGGCCGCCTCGGCCAGCGTCGCCGTGCCGTTGCCGTCGGTGTCCAGCGCGACGGCGGTCGTGGTGCCGCCGGCGGCCACGCTGATCGAGGTGGCCCCGAAGTCAGCCGTCGTCGTCGACCAGGTCGCCGTGCTCCGCACGGAGTGGGCGGTTGCGAGCTGGGTGACCGCGAACGTCACCGTGCCGGTCTGGGGCGCCGTGCCCGTGGTGGCCGTCACCGTGGACGAGGAGCTGGTCGCCCGGGCCGCGGACCAGGCCTCGGGCTTCGTCAGCGCCTCCGCGGCGGTGCGCACGGCGTCGAAGCGGGTGTTGATCGTCCGGTAGGCCGTGGCCGACGCATTGGTGACGGACAGCTTGGTCTTCAGCTGGGCCTGCGGCGCGGCCTCGGCCTGGACGAGCTGACTGATGAGGCTGGTGGTGTCGAGTCCGGAGACCAGTCCGTCGACGCTCATGCCTGCCACGGGGGATGCCTCCCGGTCGGTGGGGATGGGTGTACGCCAGTGAGGGGGGAGGTCGGAAGACCTCCCCCCTCACCGGGTGGTGCGGTGGCGCTACTGCGTCAGCCGTCCCTGGACGGGGATCAGCGGAGCAGCTGCAGGACGCCCTGCGAACCCTGGTTGGCCTGGGCGAGCATCGCGGTGCCGGCCTGGGACAGGATCTGGTTGCGGGTGAACTGCATCATCTCCTGGGCCATGTCGGCGTCGCGGATGCGCGACTCCGACGCGGACAGGTTCTCGACCGACACGTTCAGGTTGTTGATCGTGTGCTCGAAGCGGTTCTGCAGGGCACCGAGGTTGGCGCGGGCCGTGGAGACCGCCACGATCTGCTTGTCGATCAGCGTGATCGACGCCTGGGCCTTCACGTTGTCGCTGAAGTCCACGCCCCCGCTGCTGCCGGCGACGGCCGTGCCGTTGCCGGCGGCGAAGACGGTGGCGTTCGGCGTACCGGCGGTGGCGATCGTCCCACCGTTCACCGTGCTGCCGTCCTTGGACCGGACCTCGATGTGAGTGGCCTTGCCGTCGGCGTCCTTGATGACCGCAGCCGTCATGTTCTGGTTGAAGTCGGCGTTGGCGTTGAGGGCGTCGGCCAGCTCGGCGGCACTGTCCCGGGTGGCGTCCGCCGCCAGGGAGACGGAGTAGTTGGTGTCCGTCGACGTGCCGTCGGTGCTGAAGGCGAAGGTCAGGGCGCCGCTGTAGACCGGTGCCGTAGCCAGTGCGAACTTGGTGGAGCCACCGACCGAGGCGGTCGAGCCGAGCGTGGTCGCGATGCCCGAGACGTTGACCCCGCTGAGGTCGACCGCGATCTTGCTGTTCTCGTCACCGTCGGCACCGACCTGGAAGTTCAGGGTGCCGGCGGTGCCGTTGAGCAGCTTGATCCCGTTGAAGTTGGTCGCCTGGCCGATCCGGTCCAGCTCGGAGATCAGCTGCGTGGCCTCGGTCTGGATCGCGTCACGCGACTGGCCGTTGTTGCTGTCGTTACCCGCCTGGACGGCGAGGTCACGGACGCGCTGCAGGATCGAGTGGACCTCGGTCAGGGCGCCTTCCGCCGTCTGGACGACGGAGATGCCGTCCTGGGAGTTGCGGACGGCGACCTTGAGCCCGCCGACCTGCGAGCGCAGGCCCTCGGAGATCGCCAGACCGGCGGCGTCGTCGGCAGCACGGTTGATGCGGAAGCCGCTCGACAGCTTCTCCAGGCTCTTGGACATCTGGGTGTCCGTGGCCGAGAGGTTGCGGTACGAGTTCATCGCCGCGATGTTCTGGTTGATGCGCAGACCCACGGTGTTCCTCCTTGGAATCGGGTCTTCCGGTTCTCCCGCTGCATCCGTGCTGCGGGCTTGCACTGGCTGTTACGGCTGGGACGAGCCGGGGCTTGAGGCGAACCTCGATCTTTTTCGCGCCGGCCTCACTCAGGCGGGGCGGGCGGCTCCGTAGGCGACCTGCCAGCCGGCGCGGTGGCGGGGGACCGGCACGACGGGTGGCACGGCCCGCCCGGCCACCCGGTCGACGTAGAGCCGCTGCTGGTTGCGCGCGCGGACACCGCCGTCGGCCGCCACCGGCCGGCCCTCCCACACCTCGCTCATGGCGGCGTGCAGCAGGGTCAGCGCGCGGGCGCGCATCTGCGAGACGCGGGAGAGGGTGACCCCGAGGTCGGCGGCGATGTCGGTGAGCGACTCCCCGCCGAAGAAGTTGCGCTCCACGACCTCGTCGAGCCGGTCGGGCAGCGCCCGGATGGCGTCCTGCAGGTACCGGGCCCGCTCGCCGCGCAGCACCGCCCGCTCGGGCGACTCGCCGGGGTCGGGCAGGTCCAGCGTGCCGCCCTCGCCGCCGGTCTCGGCGTCGATGCTGACCATCACGGCGCGGTGCACGTCGACCTGCAGCGCCTCGAGCTCCTCGCGGCGCACCCCCAGGTCCTCGGCGAGCTCCTCGCGCGTGGGCGGCCGGCCCAGGCGGACGGTCAGCGCGTCGGCCGCGGCGTCGGTGCGGCGGGCGGCGGCCCGCACCGAGCGGCTGGCCCAGTCCCCGGAGCGCAGCTCGTCGAGGACGGCGCCCTGCAGCCGGGGGAGGGCGTAGGTGGCGAACGTGGCGCCGGCCGACGGGTCGAACCGGCGGGCCACCTCGACCAGTGCGACCTTGGCGCAGGAGAGCAGGTCCTCGCGACTGACGTGGCCGGGCAGCGAGATGCGCGAGGCCACCGCGTTGACCGCGAAGGAGCACAGCGGCAGGTGCTCGGTCACGAGCGCCGCGACCTCGGCCTCCGACCGCAGGGCGTCCGGGCGCGGCACCTCGGGCCGCGCGGCAGCGGCGGACAGCGGGGGAGCGGGGCGCGCGGCGACGGGGCGCTCGGTCACCGGGGAGCGGGCAGCTGGCACGGTGCCCTACTCGGCAGGGACCCTCCCGCCCCGGACGCACAACTCCTGCCAATCCTGCGATCTCGGCTTGAGGGGCCGTTGCCCGCTGCCGACGGTCCGAGGGCATGGCGCGGACGGCGGGAGGCCCCCGCCGGGGACGAGGGAGGCGGTGGCGGACGTGGACTACCAGCACCTGTCGACGCTGCTGTGGCGGGAGCAGGAGCTGCTGGACCTGCTGCTGTTCAAGGCGGAGGAGAAGCAGTACCTGATCCTGTCGGGCAAGACGCGCTGGCTGGCGCGCATCGCCCACGAGATCGAGGTCGTCCTCGACCAGCTGCGGACGCTCGAGGTCGAGCGCGCCGCGGCCACCGAGGCGATCGCCGTCCGGCTGGGCACCGGGGTCAACCCCTCGCTGCGCCAGCTGGCCGAGGCCGCGCCGGCGCCGTGGAACGACCTGCTGGCCCGCCACCACGAGGCGCTGCTGGTGCTGGTCACCGACCTGCGCAGCCTCTCCGACGCCAACCGCGAGCTCATCGAGGGCGGCCTGGCCGCGATCGGCGACGCGCTGCTGTCGGTGCGCCACCCCTCCGCCGGCACCTACGGCGCCACCGGCCGCTCCGAGGCCGGCTCCTCCCGCGCCGTGACTCTCGACGGTGCCCTGTGAGCAGCACGTTCGGCGGTCTGAACACCGCCTCGACGGCGCTCTGGGCGCAGCGGCGCGCCCTCGACGTCACCGGCCAGAACATCGCCAACGTCAACACCGACGGCTACTCCCGTCAGCGGGTGGACCTCCAGGCGATGGGCGGCACCGCCGTCCCGGCCGTGCACTCCGTCGACCACGGACTGACCGGGGGTGTCTCCGCCGACGAGGTGCTGCGCATCCGCGACGCCTTCCTGGAGGCCCGGGGCCACACCGAGCACGCGAACCAGGCCCGGCTGACCGCCGAGACCGAGGCGCTGCGCCAGGTCGAGCAGGCGCTGCGCGAGCCCGGCAAGTCGGGCATCCAGAGTCTGCTCTCGGACATGTGGGCCGGCTGGGACGACGTCGCCAACAGTCCGGACAACACCGCGGTGCGCGGTCAGGTGCTCGAGCGCCTCGGCGCCCTCGTCGACGGGATCCGGACCAGCCAGACCACCATCGACGCGGAGTGGTCCCGCACGCGGGAGAACCTGCGGGTCCTCGTCGCCGACGTCAACTCCGCAGCCGCCACCATCGCTGAGCTCAACCAGGCCATCCAGCGCTCGGCGCAGAGTGGGATGCCGGTCAACGAGCTCACCGACAAGCGCGACCTGCTGGTGATGGACCTGGCCGACAAGGTGGGCGCCACCGTCCAGCACCGGCCCGGCGGCGTCGTCGACGTCTCGGTCGGCGGGATCGTCTTGGTCTCCGGGGCGGCCGCCACCGAGCTCACCGTCGTCGGCACCGACGACCCGGCCGGCATCGACCCCGCCGTCAACCCGCCGGCCGACCCGCCGCGCATCCAGACCGCCCGGGGCAACCTGGCCGTCGTCCCCGGCGGCACCGCCGGCGGGCAGCTGGACGCCCTCACCCGGCTCCTGCCGCGGTACCGCGACGCGCTCGACGACCTCGCCGTGGACCTGGCGACGTCGCTCAACGCGGTCCACACGACCGGGGCCTACGACCTGGACGGGGCCCCGGGGACGCCGCTGCTCGGGTCGAGCGGGGGGCCGGTCACCGCGGCCTCCCTGAGGGTGCTCGTCACCGACCCGAGGAAGCTCGCCGCCTCGGGGGAGCCGCCGACCGCGGGGACCCCCTCGCTCGACAACTCGGTTGCCGACCGGATCGCCCAGCTGCGGCTGTCGCCCACCGGCCTGGACGCGACCTACCGGCGGACGGTGGTCGAGCTCGGCGTCCAGACCTCCGTCGCGGCGCGCAGCCTCGAGATCCAGGGCGTCGTCACCACGCAGGTCGACGCGGCGCGCGACTCCGTGGCCGGGGTGAACCTCGACGAGGAGATGACGAACATGCTCTCGTACCAGCACGCCTACTCCGCCGCGGGACGGCTGGTCACCACGATCGACGAGATGCTCGACCAGCTCATCAACCGCACCGGCGTCGTGGGTCGGTGAGCGGCGTGAGGATCACCCAGCGCGCCGTCGCGACCACCAGCCTGCAGGGCCTCAACCGCAACCTCGACCAGATCGGGAAGCTGCAGCAGCAGCTCACCTCCGGCCGGCAGATCAGCGCGCCGTCGGACTCGCCCACGGGTACCAACCGGGCGATGCAGATCCGGTCGAACCAGGCCGCCGTCGACCAGCAGTCCCGTGCGGTCGCCGACGCCAAGGCGTGGCTGGAGCAGACCGACTCGACGCTGCAGACGATGGTCCAGCACACCCAGCGGGTGCGGGACCTGGCGCTGCAGGCGTCCAACGACGGCGCACTCTCCGCCACCGGCCGCCAGGCCATCGCGACCGAGGTGACCTCGCTGCGCGAGGGGCTCATCGCGCTGGCCAACACCCGCTCGCAGGGGCGCCCGCTGTTCGGTGGGACGACGTCCGGCCCGGCCGCTTACGACACCGCCGGCGCCTACGTCGGCACCGCCGGTGACGTCAACCGGCGGGTGTCCGACGACGAGGTCATGGCCGTCAACGTGACCGGACCGGCCGCCTTCGGTGCCGGCCCCGGTGACCTCTTCGGCGTCGTCCAGGCGATCGCCACGGACGCGACCGCGGACCCCTCCGCGCTCTCCGGCCACCTCCAGGCGCTCGACGACGTCATGGCCGGCATGCTCGACGCGCTCGCCAGCGTCGGTGTGCGCGGGGCGCGCATCGAGCGGCTGGAGGAGATCGGCGCGGACCGCGCGCTGTCGCTGTCCTCCCAGCTGTCGGAGGTCGAGAACATCGACCTCCCCCACACGATCATGAAGTTGCAGATGCAGCAGATCGGGTACGAGACTGCGCTCGCGGCGACGGCCAAGGCGATCCAGCCCACGCTCCTGGACTTCCTCCGGTGACGCTCGCCCCCGTGGTCACCCTGCCGCTGCTGGGCATGGTCGCGCCGCTGCCCGGCTTCCCCGACTGCCGTGACTACGTGCTCGTCACGGCCGACGGCGACGGGCTGCTGTTCTGGCTGCAGTCGATGGACGCCGACGGACCGCGCTTCCTGGTCATCCCCCCGGCCCGGTGGTTCCCGGACTACGCGCCGTCGCTGCCGCGGCAGGTGCTCGCCGACCTCGACCTCGACGACGCCGCCGACGCCCTGCTGTTCTGCCTGGTCACCGTCCCGGCCGAGGGGGTGGCAGCGGCGACGGCGAACCTGCGCGCCCCGGTCGTGCTCAACCCGGCGAACTGGCGGGCCACCCAGGTGGTCCTGCCCGACGGCCGTCTTCCGATCCGGCGTCCCCTGCGCCGATAGGAGGAGGAGACCCCGTCCTCCTCGGACGGGGCCCGCGCCAGGACGGCCACCACACACCCATGGAGGGGTACCCGTGCTCACACTCACCCGCAGCGTCGGCGAGACGATCCGCATCGGCGACGACATCGAGGTCCACGTCGTCGAGGTCCGCGGTGGCACCGTCCGCCTCGGCTTCAAGGCCCCCCGCGAGGTGACCATCCACCGCGAGGAGGTCTACCGGCAGATCGCCGAGGCCAACCTGCTCGCCGCCCAGGTCACCGCGGACACCCTCGGCGCCCTCGCCGCCTTCGCCCCCGCGGCCGGCGGTCCCCCCGCCCCGCCGGAGGCCCGCGGCCACTGAAGGACTGGCACGACTGGCACGACTCGCACGGACGGCCGGCCCGCGCCTCGGCAACTCCTGCCGGAGCGCGGGCCCGTCCCGGCGGAGGCCCCGTCCGCACGGGCAAGACCTGACGAAGGTCTGCCCGCGGATTGCAGAGGGCACGGCGAGTTGTGTGCCCGTCACCGTCCGCTTCTGCGACAGAGTTGCCCCCGAGCACGACACAGGGGGCGATGGAGATGCAGCAGAGCGTGATGGCAGAGATCCCGCAGGCCGACGAGACCGTCGTCGTGCACGTGCAGCTGCGGCCGCGTCGCGGGTCGACCCGCCGCTGCCTGGCCGAGCTGTCGGCCCTGGCCGCCGCGCACCCCGCGGTCGCCTTCTCGGTCACCGGCCTGGCCAAGGACGAGCGCGTCGTCCGGGTGACCGTGGGCGTCGAGCTCGGCCCCCGCGCCGGCATCGCCCGCTTCTCGCCGCAGGCGCAGGCCGCCTACGCCTTCGTCAGCGACGTCTTCACCGTGCTGTACGACCACATGCCGGTCTACGCCACCGAGCCGGCCGCCGCCGAGCGCGCCGCCGCCGAGGCCCTGCTGCAGGTCGCCGACGAGCTGCTCGAGCCGGCCCCGGTCGCCTACGCGTCCGCCTGAGCGAGGACCCTCCTGCCCCCCCACCACTCGCTCCGCTCGTGGCGGGCCCCTGCAGGAGGGCCGTTCCAGCACCCCGCCGCACCGTCGCCCCGCGATCGTCTGGAGACCCCGGTGACCACCTCCGCTGCCGACCGGCCGGCCGACGCCGGCACCCGCGCGCCGCTCGTCTTCGGCGGCATCCCCGAGGCCGAGGGCTTCGCGGCCGTCCCGATCACCGCCCGCGACCGGGTGCACTTCCGGGTCGACCGCGACCTGCCGCTGGCCGAGTTCCGCGCCGACCTGCCCGACGGCGTCACGGTCAGCCACGACGAGGGGGAGGGCCTCTACCGGGTCGACGGCCCCTGCGGTCAGGGCCAGGTCCTCGCCGACTGGGTCCGCGCGTGGTGCGCCGGCCGCGGCTGCGCCACCGTGGGCCTGCGTGCCGAGGCCGGCGTCCGCCGCCGCGCCCCGCGCGACCTGCCGCCGGCCTTCCTCGAGGACCTGTGCCGGCACTACCACCCCGTCAGCCTCAAGCGGCTGCAGCGCAACTCCAGCACCCTGCGGATGCACGTGCCCGACCCCGACGACCTGCACCAGCAGGTCGCCGAGTGGATCCTCAAGGCCGTCGGCCAGTACGACGAGACCAAGGGCGTGCCGTTCGGGGCCTTCCTCGCCACCCAGCTGTCGAAGTGGGTGCACGACCTGGGCCGCAGCGCCCACGGCCGGACGGCGGCCGACACCGAGAACCGCCAGCAGAAGGCGATCGCCGCATTCCAGGCCGAGCACCAGCGGCGGCCCACCGAGCGTGAGCTGGCCGCCTACCTGGGCCAGAGCGTCGAGACGCTGCGCCGCAACGCGCAGACCGTCGCCACCCTCTCGGGCCTGCGCAACCTGCAGTCCCTCGACGGCGGGCCCGACGCGGCCGAGGTGCTGGTGCCCGACTCCACCGAGGCGCCCGACCAGATCATGGACGAGGCCGAGCAGACGCTGCTGTCGCACGCGCTGACCGCCGCCTGCGCCCCCGACCCGACCGCCGCACGCGGCCAGCGCGCCGCGCAGCCCAACGTGCTCGGCTGGGCCACCTGGTACCTGACCACCTGGGGCGGGCAGACCAAGACGCAGGTGTCGGCCGACCTCGGCACCTCGGTCCGCAACATGAACGTGCACGCCGACCGCGTCGAGCGCGCGCTCAAGGACCGGTTGACCGAGCTGTCCGAGTGACGCGTGGGTGAACGGACCGCAGGAGTCCGCACCTGACGGGTACACCCGGGCTCTCGCCTGCCGATATCCAGAGCGGAACCGGGAGTGCCCGCCGCCGCGCCGCGCGGCCGGGACCCGATGCGCCGACGGGGGGAGGGTGCGGTGAGCGTGCTGCCCGCGGGCGACCCCGCCGTCGTCCTGCTGCCGCACTGGCTCTCGGCGGCCGACCGCGAGCTGCTGGCCACCGTCGTGCGGGCCTCGCTGGACGCCCCGGAGCTGCACCCGGTCGACGCCGTCCACCTCGCCGACGTGCTCACCGAGCTGCACGTCGCCGCCGCCCGCGAGGCCGTCTGGCCCGGCCCCGCGGCCCGTGTCCGCCGGGTGACCGGCTGGCCCGACGACGTCCTGCCGGTGCGGCTGTCGGCCGAGGAGCTCGACAGCGTGCTCGGCCTGGCCGCGCTGCCGGCCGCGCTGCGCGCCGCCCTGGCGGGACGCCGCCCGTGACGTCCTCGCGCGCGCTGCGCCCGGGGTCGGGCCTGCTGTCGCGGCTGCGCCCGGCCGCGGTCGCCGTCGACGACGTCCGCGCCGCCGCCGCCGCGGTGCTGCCGGTGCTGGCCACCGGGGGCCTGCGCGCCGCCGTCCTGACCGACCCCTCCGGCGGCCCCGTGCTGGTCCTCGCCGAGGACGAGCGCCGCACCCGGATGCCGCTGCGCGACCTCGCCGAGGACATGACCGACGCCGGCGTGGCGCCCACCGCCGACGGCGTCGCCGCCGCGCTGACCGCCGTCGTGGCCGGGCGCCCGGTCAGCGACGCCGTCGCCGCGCGCAGCGGGGTCGCGGTGCTCGACTGGACCGACGGGGCGCGGTCGGCCGTGGGCTGGCAGGTCGTCGTCCGCCGCGGTGAGCGCACCGTCGCGTGGACGCCGTCGGACCGCGCCGACGCCGACGCCGTCGCCCGCACCCGGGCCGGTGCCACCGCGCGCGCCGCCGACGCGGGGGGCGTGCTGCGGGTCGAGGGCCCGGTGGCGCTGTGGTCGCACCCCGGCGCGCCGGTGCTGGCCACCGCCGCGCTGGCCGCGCCCGACCGGCTGCTCGCCCGGATCGCCGACGCGGGACTGCCGCTGCGCGACCCGCACGTCGTCGTCACGCCGGCGCGGCCGCTGGCCTGTGCGGTGGCCGGGGTGGCCGACCGGCTGGCCGGCCTGACCGGGGAGGCCTGCGTGCGGCTGCCCTGGTCCGGCCTGTCCGCCCTCCGCTGGCTCTGAACGAGGCATAGGAAGCTCTACCCACGTCCTGCACTGCAGGACGCGGGTGTTGCTTCCTATGCCGCGTCGGCCAGGTCGCCGAACTCCCAGTGCCAGGGCTCGGGCTTCTCCCCGCCGGGGCGGGCCCAGTCGGGGTTGACGAACCCGAACCGCCCCGCGTTCTCCGTCATCCACCGCCACTGCGGCGTGCCGGCGACGTTGATCCCGCCGCACAGGTCGACCGCCAGCGCCCAGCCGTGGTTGGACGTGCCCGGCACCGCGGCCAGCGCCGGCTTGCGGCGGAAGGCGTCGACCTGCGCGGTCATGGACCGGTAGGAGTCGGTGATGCACAGCGGGCGGCCGAACTGCGCCTCGAAGGCCGCGGCGAGCGCGGCGTACCCGGCCGCGGCGTCGCAGCGCAGCGCGTGGCCGCGGGCGATCGGGCACAGCGCCTCGACCGGGATCCGGCCGTTGCCCCAGCCACCCCAGGCGGGGCTGACCGGCCCGGCCGGCGGCGGGGGAGCGCCACAGGCACCCCGGCCCGACGCCGTCGCCGGCAGCGGCGCGTTGGGCTGCGCCGGGGCGGGCAGGGTCACCCGCACCGCGCGGGCGTCGTCGGGCAGCGGCCGCACGCCCACCCGGTAGGTGGCGGCCGAGGCGCCCAGCACCTCGCCCTCGCCCAGGTAGAGCCCGACGTCGGAGCCGCCGTCGGAGACGACCAGGTCGCCGACCTGCAGCTGCGTGGCGGGCACGACCGTGGCTGCCGCCCACTGCCCGGCCGCGGTGGCCGGCAGGTCGTACCCGGCCAGCAGCCACGCCGCCGCGGTGAGACCGCCGCAGTCGAAGCCGTCCGGGCCGGTGGCGCCGGGGGCGTAGGGCCGCCCGGCCATCGACAGCGCGCTGCTGACCGCGGTCACCGTCTCGGCGGGGAGCACCGTGACCGGGTGGTTGCCGGCGACGGCCCAGGCCACGCCGGGCACGGCCTGGCCGGCGGCGTCGAGGGCGGGGGAGAAGCCGTCGGGCAGCCGGCCCGGGTCGGCCAGCTCGGCGGCCGACGGCGGCTCGATGCCGGCCGACGCCAGCTCGGCGAGGGAGGCCTGCCAGCGCTGCAGCGCCGCGGCGTTGCGTGCCTGCTGCTCGCCGGCGGCGGGCACGGTGTCGAGCGCGGCCAGCTGCGCGGCGACGTCGAGGCCGAGGTCGCCGGCGGTCTCCCGGACCCCGGCCAGCAGCGTGCGGGCCTGCGCGGTGGCACCGTCGAGGGCGGCCTGCGCCGAGCCCACGCGGTCCTCGGCGGCCTCGGCGGCGGCTGCGGCGCGCTGGGCCCGGACGACGGCGGCCTCCCGGTCGCCGTCGGCGCGGTCGGCCAGTGCCTGCAGGTACAGCACGTCGGGGGTGGTGCCGGGGGCGTCGGCGTCCAGCGCGAGCACCGGCATCCGCCCGGTGGCCGGGGCGCGGTAGAGGTCGGCCGCGGCGGCGCCGACGGTGCCCCGCTCCGCGGCCACGGCGGCGCGGGCGGCCTGCGCGGCGGCGGTGGCGTCGGTGAGCTCGGCGCGGCGGGCGCCGATCTCGGCCTGCAGCCGGCGGTAGGCGTCGGCGTCCTGCAGCAGCGTGCTGCGGGCGGCCAGCGCCAGCCCGGCCGGGTCACCGGCCACCGAGGCCGAACCGGGCGCGGAGGTGGTGGGGGCGAGCAGCACCGACAGCGCCGGCACCAGCAGGGTGGCCAGCCCGACGACGAGCAGCCGGGGACGCCAGGGACCGCGCAGCCGCGCGCGCAGGCGGTGCCGGCGGGCGGCCCTCCGGCGCTTCGGCGGCGTCCGGCGCGTCGCGGGGCGCCGGGTGCCCGGACGTCCGGCGTCGCGGGCGGCCAGCGCAGCGCGCAGGGCCTCGGCCTCGCGGGCGGTGAGCTCGCGGCGGGGGCTGGCCGCCCGGGTGCGCGGGGGAGCGGGCGTGCGCGGTGCGGGCACGGCGTGGTCCCCCGGCGGTCTCGACTGGCGTGGCCGCGCTCCGTGGTGGAGCGCTCGCCGTCGGATCGGCCGGTCGGGGGACCCGGAGGAGGGAGCGGGCGGGCGACCTCACCCCCGCGGGGGAGGAGGTCCGCCCGCCCGGGGGACGCAGGGACGGGCACGTCCGCGGAAGTGCACCCGTGGGGGCGGCCGGGCGCGGGGGCGGGGGGTCGCGGGGGGGGGGGCGGGGGGGGGGGGGGGGGGGGGGGGGGGGGGGGGGGGGGGGGGGGG